>CAOKUK010000027.1 GCA_948472595.1 uncultured Eubacterium sp. | reverse complement strand
GTGGCCATCACCCACAGCAATGGCCCCCAGGTGGGCATGATCCATACGGCGATGGCGGAGTTCTGCAGGATTTACCCGGAGTATACGGCCACGCCCATGTCGGTCTGCTCCGCCATGAGCCAGGGCTATATCGGCTATGATTTGCAGAATGCCATCCGCACGGAGCTTTTGAGCCGGGGGATTTACAAGACGGTATCCACAATCCTCACCCAGGTATGCGTTGACCCTTATGACGATGCCTTTTACCATCCCACGAAGGTGGTGGGTCGGGTCATGACGGCGGAGGAAGCGGAGGCTGAGGAGAAGAAGGGGAACCATGTGGTGGAGGAGGATGGGGGCTACCGCCGTATCGTTGCGGCGCCAAAACCGATGGACATCGTGGAGATAGACGCCATCCGGGCCCTGCTGGACGCAGGACAGGTGGTGGTGGCCTGCGGCGGGGGCGGCATTCCCGTATTGGTGCAGCACAATAAGCTGAAAGGGGCCAGCGCCGTCATTGAGAAGGATTTCGTGGCCGGGAAGCTGGCAGACCTGCTGGATGCAGACCGCCTGGTTATCCTGACGGGGGTGGAAAAGGCTTGCCTGAATTTTGGGAAAGAGCAGGAGGAGCCCATTGACGAGATGACCGTAGCCCAGGCGAAGGAATATATAGAGGAGGGGCAGTTCGGGGAAGGCAGCATGCTGCCGAAGGTGGAAGCGGCCATTTCCTTTATCGGCAATTCTGCCGTGCGCAGCGCATTGATTACAAAGCTTGCGCCATTCCAGGAGGAAGGGGAGAAGTTGGCAGGGACATTGATCCATAAATAATATAAATCAAAGAAAGGATTCGCCATGAAAAATTTAAGGAAGACAAAAATAATCTGCACCTTGGGGCCGTCTACCGACAAGGAGGGCGTGCTGCGCCAGCTGATGTTGGAAGGCATGAATGTAGCTCGGTTTAATTTCTCCCATGGGACCCATGAGGAGCAGGGGGAGCGCCTGCGGCTCGTGTGCCAGCTGCGGGAGGAATTGGGTCTGCCAGTCGCCACCTTATTGGATACGAAGGGGCCGGAAATTCGCTTGCGGGAGATTGAAGGGGGCAAGGCTCAGCTTGTAGAGGGGCAGGAATTTGTGCTGACTACGGAGGATGTCTTAGGGGATGCCAGCTGCGTTTCCATCACATATAAAAACCTAGTGGAGGATGTGGGGCCGCAAGACCGCATTTTGATTGACGATGGGCTGATTGAGCTGCGGGTTAAGGAAGTTACGGACACGGAAATCCGCTGCCAGGTGCAAAACGGCGGCATGATTTCCAATAAGAAGGGGGTCAATGTGCCCAATGTGGAGCTATCCATGCCTTATATCAGCGAGAAAGATTATGAGGATATTGTCTTTGGCATAGGGAATGATTTTGATTTTGTGGCCGCCTCCTTTGTGCGCACGGCAGATGATGTGCTGCAAATCCGCAAGATTTTCGAGGAGAAAGGCTGCCACAATATCAATATCATTGCTAAGATTGAAAATATGCAGGGCGTGGACAATATTGACGAGATTATCCAGGTCTCAGATGGGATTATGGTGGCTCGAGGCGACATGGGCGTTGAAATCCCATTGGAGGACGTGCCTGTCATCCAGAAGATGATCATTAAGAAGGTTATTGACGCCGGCAAGCAGGTGATTACAGCGACCCAGATGCTGGACTCCATGATGAAGAACCCAAGGCCTACCCGGGCAGAGGCAACGGATGTGGCGAACGCCATCTATGACGGCACAAGCGCCATTATGCTTTCCGGCGAGACGGCTGCCGGGATGTATCCGGTGGAAGCGGTTAAGACCATGGTGCGGCTTGCCGTACGCACGGAGCAGGATATCAACTATAGGGCCAGGTTTAAGGCCAGGGAGACATTGAGCAACCCGGACATTACCAACGCTATTTCCCATGCCACCTGCACCACGGCAAATGATCTGAATGCGGCGGCCATCATCACAGTGACCCAGTCCGGCAAGACAGCGCGCATGATTTCCAAGTACCGTCCGGACTGCACGATTATCGGCGGGAGCATGTATGCGAAGGTCTGCCGCCAGCTGAATCTGTCTTGGGGCGTGGTGCCCTTGAAGGTGGAGCCCATGGAGGATGCGGACGAGCTGTTTGAGCATGCCGTGGATGTGGCAGAGAAGGCAGGCCTGGTATCCATGGGGGATGTCACCGTCATTACAGCAGGCGTCCCATTGGGCGTGCCAGGAACCACCAATATATTGAAGGTACATGTGGCCGGCCATATCCTGGTGACGGGCAAGGGCGCCAATGAAAAGAGCGTGTCGGCAAACCTTTGCGTATGCAAGGATGAGGAATCCTTAAAGAGGGATTTCAAGGAAGGCGACATTATTGTGGCAAAGGACACCAATAATGGAATGATGGAGCAAATCCGGGAGGCGTCCGGGCTGATTGTGGAGGCCAAAGGCCCCAATGCCCATGCGGTGATTGCCGGGCTGAGCCTGGACATTCCCGTGCTTACGGAGGCTAAGAATGCCACGGGGATTTTAAAGACCGGAGCCTATGTGACGCTGAATGGGAAAGATGGAATTGTGAGCTGTAACTGAGCAATAGAAAACAATGGCCAATACAACTGCAGGGAAAAGAGAAGCAGAAAGGAAGAAAAAAGATGTTAAAAAGATACGGAAAATGGATGGCGCTTCTGCTTATTATAGCCATGGCTCTAAGCGGCTGCGGAAAGGGCGGAAATGACCTTTCAGGGAAAGATGCCCTTGGCAAGGGGCAGCAGGAGGGCGCAAGACCCGATGCACAGGATGCGGCAGGCCAGGGAGCCGATGGGGAGGAGGACGCAGCAGGACAGGGCGCGAATGGGCAAGGGGACACAGTTGGGGAAGAGGGAGAAGCTGACCTGGAGGATGCAGGAGATATAGGGGAAGATGAGGAAGATGATTTGGAAGGCGGCATAGGGGAGCTTGGCGCAGCAGAAGGATCCAAGACCCAAGATAGCGAAGCGAAATTGGACCCTAACACAGTGGTGTACGAGAAGGAAGAGGTGGTGACCACAGCCTCTGTCAATGTGCGGACGGCTCCCTCTACGGACAGCGATGTATATCAGACTGTAGGGCGCAGGAGCGAATTTACCAGGACGGCAAACGATGGGAAGTGGAGCGCCGTGGAGATAGAGGGAAAAGAGTATTACATTTCCTCCGATTACTTGCAGCTGAAGTCGGAAATGGCGGATAACGGGAGTTTGGTCGTGATAGACGCCGGGCACCAGGGACATGGGAACAGCGAGCAGGAGCCCATCGGCCCGGGAGCTTCCGAGACGAAGCCCAAGGTCAGCAGCGGGACCAGCGGATGCGTCAGCGGGCTGAATGAGTATGAGCTGACGCTGGCCGTATCCTTAAAGCTGCAGGCAGAATTGGAGGCAAGGGGCTATGAGGTGATTATGGTCCGCACCAGCCATGACGTGGACATCAGCAACAGCGAGCGCGCCGCAGTGGCCAATAATGCCGGGGCGGACGCCTTTGTCCGGGTGCATGCCAACGGGTCGGACGACAGCAGTGAAAATGGGATCCTGACCATCTGCCCCACTTCCGGGAACCCCTTTATGGGAAATCTGTACAGTCAGTGCCGAAGCCTTTCCGAGTGCGTGCTGGACGGCGCAGTGAATGCCACAGGGGCAAATAAGAAATATATCTGGGAGACGGACAGCATGAGCGGCATCAACTGGTGCACCGTCCCTGTGACCATCGTGGAGATGGGATTTATGACAAATCCTGCCGAAGACCAGAATATGGCCACGGACAGCTACCAGCAGAAGCTGGCCACAGGGATTGCAGACGGGCTGGACGCTTATTTTGGAATGTAAGCCATGATGACAGTGTTTTATGCGATTCTGCACATGCTTGTGGACGGCCTATGCGCATTGGCCATGTTTGGCGTGTTTATCCCTAGGGAGGATGGCTATCTGTCCATACTCCTCTACAACTTCTGCGCATTTGCCCTGCAGATGCCCCTTGGCGTCCTCATAGATGCTTTGTGTCAGAGCCGGGCAGGCAGGGAGTGCGGATGCAAGTGGCAGGAGGCTGACATCCCATTCCTTATCGCCATTGCAGGCGCAGCTTGCACCATTGTGGGGGCGGTGTCCCATCCTGTGGTGTTGGGGATTGGGAATGCCCTGTTCCATGTGGGTGGCGGCGTGGGCGCAATCCAGGAGGATTTTTACAAAGGATGGAAAGGAAAAGGCCTGGGCGTCTTCGTGGCGCCTGGGGCTTTTGGCCTTTATTTGGGGACGCTGGCAGGCAAAGGCGGCTTGTGGCTGCAGTGCTTCCTTGCCGTGTCCATCTTGATGGCGCTTCTATGCCTTTCTATGGCATACAGGAAAAAAAGAAGAAGCTTTCTTGGGAAGGCTGGCTGGAAGGAAGGGGCGGGAAGGGAAGGCTTTGCCTATTGGCAGGAGGGCTTCTTCCAGAATCCCATACAGCGGAAGGCTAAAAAGGAGCGTCTGGCTGTTCCCGTCTGCTGCTTTCTTGTAGTAGCGCTGCGCTCTTATCTGGGCATGTCTGTCGCATTCCCCTGGAAAGTCGGGGCGGCGGCCGGGGCTCTCAGCGTCTTTGCGCTGGTGTTTGGAAAGATGGCAGGCGGTTTTTTGACGGCGCATTTTGGCGCTGGCAGGGTGGCGGCAGCTTCCCTGGCCTTGGCGGCTTTCTGCTATTTGTGTTCCGGCGTTATGCCAATGGGATTGGCGGCCTTATTATTATTTAACATGACCATGCCCATCACGCTGTATTGGATGGCCTGCCGCTATCCGAAGATGCCCGGCCTTGCCTTTGGCATTTTGACCTTTGCGCTGTTCCTAGGATTTCTGCCTGGTTATTTTGGATGTGCGCCGGGAATAGAAGGAAATGTCTTGGGATGTGTGGGCAGCTTGCTTTCCCTGGCGTTTATGGGGGCGATTGGATGGATGATGCGGCATTAAAATTTGGAGGTGCCATTATGTTTCAGGAAGCAGAGCGGTATTACCGACTTTATTATTATTATGAAATCCCTCAGGGGGAAGAGCCGGGAACGGCTGTGAATGCGTTGTATGATTCCGTGATGCGCAATGATAAGGACGCCTTGGGGCAGGTATTGCGAATCCTTTCCAGCAATACGTATTTTTTGGTATGCAAAAGGCTGGACAGCAGAGGGAACGCTACCAAGGACAATGTGGATGACGTCATGCAGAATGTCCGCATGGAAATCCTAAAGAAAGCCTTTCGCGGTTTCCCAGAATACGTGGGCGAGGACAATTTTTATCCTTATCTAATCGGCATTGTGGAAAACTGCGCAAAAAGCTTCCGCCAGAACGCAGGGGGGCCTTCTTGGAAGGAGCGGTATTTCCAAGAAGGCGGCCAGGCGCAGGCGGAGAGGCTTTTGGCCAGCGAGGAGGAAGAGGCGAAGAACCCAGAAGCCTTTATGCTCCAAGAAGAGAAGGCTGCCTTAGAACAGGAAATATTAAAGCGCTTTATGGCGTCCCTCCAGGAAACGGAACTCCCTCCCTATCAAGTGCTTACTTATTGCTATGCAGTCTTAATCCCTCAGTTATTTAAGAAATCCCAGAAGAAGGAATTCCTGTCTCGGATTGACGGCCTAAGCGGCAGGCGCTGCCAGCCGCCAAATTCCCATTACAATGAAGAAAAGCGCTGCCTGGAAGGGGAAATTGCAAGGGATAGCGTAGTGCTGATAAAGTGGGCGTTAGACGCCATGCATGGGCAAAAAGTATTCCAACTAGACGGAGAATTCCAAGATTTATACAGCATGGAGAAAATAGCAGAAGTCGAATTCCAGTGGGGCTCGCCTTACCAGGCAAACTTGAAAAAGGACTGCAATGGCATGCCAATCAGCCAGTTGGCCATTACGGAAGCATTCCAGAAAAATGCCATCAAAAATTGGCCAATCCGGGTCGCCCGCTCCTTGCTGGCTGACACAGAAAAGCGCATGGCCGCCCAAAGCGGCAGAGCAGAAAAAGCAGTGAGGATTGTCGAGGAAATGCTTCGGTAGCGACCACATATGGATGGAGGTAACATGATGCATAACAAAATAGAAGAATTAAGAGGATTGGCAGGCTGTTACCTTAAGGGACAGATTCTGAATGACAGCCAGCTTGCAATAAAAAGGCATATGGCAGGCTGCGAGGAATGCTACAGGCTTTTCTGCCTAGAATACTTGCTGCAAAAAACATTCCTGGAAAAATCCCTGCTGCCAGAGGAGTCCTTGGAAGAAGCGCCGTTGGCGCAGAAGACGGCTCATTCTGCCATCCTGCGGATTCAGAGATGGAAAGGAAGGCTAGAGCTTACCATATTGGAACCCTTCCAAAACGACCCAAAATGGAGCTTTATCCCTGCGCCGAATTTTGCCATGGCAAGAGGGACAGAGCATGTGTCGCATTACCAGAGCGCTGTCTCAGAAGAATCCAGCATCCAGCGCCGCGGGCATATAGTGATTGTGCAATTAGATAAAAGCCATTACCCCATAGAGCAGCTGGCGGTGCATGTGCGCGATGGAAGAACAGAGGAAACCTATCCCTTTCTTTATGATGAGGATACGGAATTATACGAGGTGACGCTGGACACAGAAAATTACAGCAAAAGCGCCCAGATTGAGGTGGTCAGGCTCCAATAGCCAACGGCTCTTAAGGCGCCTTTTTGCTTACAAATGCCAGTTGCCCGATTTTTTCCAATCCCTCTGAGTAAATTCTCCAATTCCCGCCATATATAGGCAGATACCATCTCACTCCCCTTACCCTATAAGGCTTTGGGGCATAACAAATCAGGAGGAAACCAATGGCAGAAAAATATGCAGAAAGCGTCAAAAAAGCCTTGGATAAGCTGGAATATGATTTCCAAGAATTGGCGTCCAATCAGCCGCAAAAAACAATTTATTCCGCACAAATAGAATCCTCTACCGGCGAGCTGGTCCGAAAGATGAAGCTGGTTGTGGACGAAAAGGAAAAATCGCTGACATTCCGAACCTGTTTGGAAGCCGGTGTCCCATATCAGATGCACCCGGAAATATACCAGCTGATTAACGAGGTGCAGAATAAATGGTACTTTGTCCGCATGTACCTCAACTGTGACGACGACTTAATCGCAGATTATAAAACCGTCCTGGAAAGATTGGAAGCCTCCTTGGCATTCCAAGATAATGTGAGGAGGATTGCCCAGAACGTAATTGACGTTTCCATGAGGTACGCAGCCCTTGCCCATAAAGCCGTGCATGAAAATGAGAAGCTGTTAAAGAGCAGGCTTTCCGAAAGCCAAATCAATTTAAACCCATTCCAGGAAGGTGGCAGCTATGATGTATGATGAGATGATTTTAGGGGAAGACGCTATTTTCAGCATGGACGTCAGCAAGACGCAGCTTAACAACAATGTGCTGGTCTGCGGCTGCAGCGGGTGCGGGAAGACCATGTCCATCTCAGAGCCAATGCTCTTAAGCACCCGCCATTCCAGCCTGGTGGTTACGCTCTCAAAGCGCAGGCTGGTTAGAGACTATGCAGGCCTGTTCCGTAGGAGGGGATACCATGTGATGGATATGAACTTCGTATCTCCGGAAAAATCCAAGATAGCCTACGACCCGCTGCAGTACGTCAGGAGCTGGATGGACGTGACCTACCTTGCAAAAGCGATTGTGATGGCGGATCCCCAAAAGAAGAACAGCCTGGCTGACCCCTATTGGGATAATGTGAGCGTCAGCCTTCTGTCAGCCTTGATTTCCCATGTGCTGATGACTAAGAAAAAAGGGACGATGGCAGACGTGGTAGAGCTGTTTCGGAGCATGCAGCTTTTAAAGAGCGATGGCTTGGTGGAGACGAGCTTAGACGGCGATTTTGAGGTAATACGCAAAGCAGACCCTCGGTGCTTTGCCATTTCCTGCTGGGATTCTTTTCGTCAGACGCCCATTCGGACGGCAGGGTGCATTTATTCCACCTTAGGCGCTGCGGTGGACGCCATATTTACCCCATCCCTGTGCCAGATGATACGGGCAGCGGAAAAGATTGATTTCCGAAAGCTTTCCCGGGAAAAGACGGTCCTGTTTATCACCACATCTCCGGTCAACCCTGCCTTGAATTCCTTTGCCAATATCTTTTATGGGCAGATGTTCAAGGAGCTTTTTGAAATCGGCGAGAGGAATGAATCCGGGCAGCTGGAGCGCCCGGTTAAAGTGCTCTGCGATGATTTTGCATGCGGCGCCAGGATTTTGAACTTTGCGGAATACATATCGATTTTCCGGGAAAAGGGGATATCCGTCATGATGATGCTCCAAAGCGAGAGCCAGCTGAAATCCATATACGGCGAGAATGACGCAAAGACCATTATCAACAATTCGGACACCTATATTTACCTGGGCGGCATCGATTTGGACACGGCAAGATCCGTAAGCCAGAGGCTGAACCAGCCTTTAGAGGATGTCCTGTCCATGCCTATTGGCAGGGAGTGCATCTTCCGGCGGGGGCAGAAGCCGATGGTCACCCGAAGGTACAATATCCTGGAAAATAAAGAGTATCAGAAATTGATGGAATCCTGTAAGGCTGCAAGCATAGAAAAGTCAGAAAAGGGACTGCTGTGCAGAACCCAGGAATGCAAATCCGCAGAGCGTTCCGAACATGGCAGTAGAATGGAGGGAAGGCTATGAACATACAGACGAAAAGCAGTAACGGAATCACATTGGTGCCCATAGAAAGCAAGCTTTTGAGTCAGCGGAACATCTTTCTGGAGGGTGAAATCAATGAAGCCAAAGCCATGGAATTCATCCGGGAGCTGATGTGCCTGGTGGGGGAGGATGCCAAAGAGCCCATCCGCATCCTAATCAATTCGCCGGGAGGGCAAATCAACAGCGGCATGCTGATTTATGATGCAATGCAGTCCTGCCAAACCCCCCTGAAGCTGTATTGCCTTGGCAAGGCCTATAGCATGGCTGCAGTGATTTTTGCCTCTGGCAAGAAGGGAAGCCGCTGCCTGTTCCCCAACAGCGAGCTGATGGTTCATGAGCCGTTGCTTGGGAATGGCATTGCCGGCAACAGCTCTTCTATCCAGATGGTTTCCGAGAGCCTCCTTGAGGCCAGGGATAAGATGAACCGAATTTTGGTGAAGCACACGGGAAAATCAGAAGAAGAAGTAGAAAAGGCCGTGAAGGGCGGGCGCTATTTCCAGGCAGAGGAGGCCATAAGTTTTGGGCTTGCAGACCATTTGGCGGGCTTTTCGGATTTGCTGTAAGGAGCGTGGCCTTATGAAGAATTTTTCGGAATACTTATCGGAATACGTTGCAGGACGCCATATGTCATGGAGGAAAGCTGCGCAGCTCTGCCAAGTGGACCGCACGCTGCTGAGCCGGTATGCTTCCGGGAAGAAATTGCCGGAAAGTATGGAGCGCGTCGCCAAGATTGCGAAAGGGCTGGGCATGGCGCCCGGACAGGAAGAGGAGTTAAAGAGGTCCTACCAGGTCAGCAAAATGGGGAATTACCAATATAGGATGTTGGAGATTATCAAGCAGATTTTCTCCGGCCAGGCCTTTTGGGTGGATTCCGGACGGAGCATGGCGCAGAGTTCGCCGCCGGCACCGGGTTCCCTTGTGCAGCGGCTGCAGGGGGAGCGGGAAATCTGCAGCGCCATCCTTACCCTTGCAAGGGAGGCTTCCTGCCTTCGAATCCAAACGGATGGGATGGGGGAAGGCAGCCTTCTGTCCCAGACTCTGTTAGAGGCAAGCAAGGGCTGCAAGGTGGAGCATTTCATCCAGCTGAACCATGCGGAAAGGAAAGAGGCGGAGGCTGAGAAATTCAAGAGCCTCCTGCCTTTCCTATGTGCGGGGAGAGAATATAGGGTCTATTGCAGCTACCAGTGGCGCAGGGAGGAAATCAGCCCGCAGGGAGCGCTGGAAATGGCTGTAAGCAGCCAAGGGCTGGCGCTGTTTGCCAGGGACAAGGGCAGCGGGATTTTTACCAGGCAGGAAGGGTACCTCGCATATTATGAGGGGATGTTCCGGGAACATGTGAGGAGATGCAAGCCCTATGGGATGGCCGGGGCGGAGGCTTTGGAGAAGCTTTCCCTGCTGGAACGCAGGGGGTGTCCCTTCTTGCGCTTGGAGCATCCCAGGTCTGGGGTAGCCTTCCTATACCAGAATATGCAAGGGGAGTGCGTGTTCATAAAGAAAGGCTCCGTCTGCTTTTGCTTAGAGGAGGCGGAGCTGGTGCGGATGTTTTTGGAATTTATGGACTACATGGAAAGAATCAGTGTCTGAAAAGGAGCGCAAGGAGATGTCGGAATTTTCGAAATACCTGGATGATTTGATAAAATGCAGGGGCTTAAAGCTGGTGCAGGTGGCCAAGATCTGTAAAATAGATACCTCAACGATATTCCGTTGGGCAAATGGCAAGGTTCTGCCCAAGTCCTGGGAACGCCTGGAGCCTTTGGTAAAAAAGCTGCGCCTTACGCCATATGAGGCGTCAACACTGCGGAACGCTTATCGAAAAGAGCTTCTGGGGGAGAGCCAAAGCCAGTGTTTTGAGGAAATTATAAAGATTTTCCATATTTTGCAGCAGAAGCAGAAGAGATATCGGCAGGGCGTCCAAGGGGAGGGGGCAATGCGCCCAGAGGGGAGAGCCCATGATTTTGGCTTTTGCGCCTTGGAGGGCAAGGTAGAGGTCTGGCGCCATATCCAGAGCGTCTTAGGGCGGGATTTAGGCAAGGCAGGCAGCAAGGTGTACTTAAGGCTCCATGATATTTCCGATGTGCTGCTTATGGAGCTGAAGGAGCTTTGCAGCCAGGGGCTGGGCGGGAGCATCAGTATCTTGATTTGTGAGGGCAGCGGGGCGGCAAGCCGGGCGGAAGAGAAGCTGATACAGATGCGCAAGGTCTTAGACTTGCTGTTTGGGCAGCGGGAAATTTATATTTACTATCTGGATGCTTCTGAGGGGGCGGTCTGGGAGGGGCAGAACTGGATTGTCACAGAGGGGTGTTTCCTCCAGTTCTCCAATGATATGTCCAGAGGGATGGCCACTGAGGACAGGACATGGATTGCTTTTTTCCAGGAACAGATGCAGCAGTTAGAGGAGCGCAGGACGCCTATCCACAAGGACTTCATTGGAGCGATGGAATATGTGGGACGGGGCGGCGCAAGGGAGGGAATACAGGCTGCGGTGGTGGAGTACATGCCCTGTGTGGGCATGGGGCTGACAGAAGAAATCTTACGGGATCGGATTTACCCGGAGGTTCCCTTCCGGGAGGAAATGATACAGAAGATTTTGGAGGGCCAGCCAGGCCGCGCCTTGGGCGTTGGCCATCTGTTTTCTTATTTTACGAAAGAAGGGCTTGCGGAATTTATGGAGAGCGGGCAGGTGGAGATATTTCCCTACAAGGTTTACCGGCCGGCCACCTTGCAGCAGAGGCGCCAGATATTGGCAAACTTGATTGCCCTGGCGGAGCAGGAGCCCTCAATCCATTATTTTATGCTGAAGGAAGGTTTTTTGGGCATGAAGGGGATTTATGTGGAGCAGAGGGACGGAATCGGGAATTCCCTTAGAATCGAGCTTCAGTTTGGATCGGGGGAGAAAGAAGGAATCGCCATTTTTGACTGGGAAATCCAGAAGGCATACCGGGTTTTCTTTGCGTACCTGAAGGAGAGCGTTAATGTGTATGGGGAGGAAGAGACGCTTGCTTATTTGCGGGAAGTGCTGGAGCGTTACCAAAAATAAAGAATCGCATGCAATTGCCCAAGGCCGGGTCAAAATCATCTCGGCTTTGGGTATTTTTTTGGCGTCTGAATTTGTCGATTCCTGTGCAAAATTGTATGCACATCTGTTTCTGGAAAAGGGTATGTGTTAGAATAAGGCACATAGATTTCTGGTGTTGCGCATTTGACAGAGGGAGTTGGAAATGGAGAGGAGAGACAGGATTAATCGGTTTTGCCGGATGCTTCGGGTGGAGGAATGGCTGTTTTCCAAAATCCCGTTTATGTTTGCGCCTTTATTTACTTATATCCATACATATGGTCTGTATCGTGGGAATTATGGCCTTGGGCTTTGTCTTAAGTATTTCATTTTCATCGTTACGTTCTATGGGTTCGGATATGCAATCAATGATTTCAGCGATAAAGAGATTGACAGGAAGGCTGGGAAAGAGAATGTCATGGGAGAAATCAGTCCTGCCGCCGGGCTTTTTGTATTAGCCCTGTTGGTGATGGGGTGCCTCCCTTTTCTTGCTATGCATTGGAATGGGAAGACAGCGCTGCTGTTTGCCTTGGTGTATTTCTGGGGCGCCGCTTATTCTGTCCGTCCGTTCCGATTTAAGGAGCGGGGGGCTTTGGGGCTTTTGGTCTCTTCCTTGGCGCAGAGGGCTTTGCCGCTGCTGCCGCTTTTAGGCGCTGACGCCAGGATGTGGAGGGCCGTGCTTCTGTGGGGGGCTGTTGGCTTTTTGACAGGGCTCCGCTATATCTTAATCCATCAATACGAGGATATGGAAAATGACAGGCAGACCGGAACCAGGACTTTTGTCAATGCCCGCAGCGGGGGGATTGCCGGGATAATCGGCGTCTGCTTTGGCCTTGAGCTGCTCCTGGCGCTTGCGGCGGGGGTCTTTTGGAGGCTGCCCGGCTACTGGATTGGCTTTGCGGTCTGCTTGGCGCTGTCGCTGCCTGCCTTCCATACGGTGCAGCATATTTACCAGAAGAGTTATTTCGCCAGCTTTATCTGTGTTCCGCTGGAGGATTTGTACAATTTTTACCTTCCGCTGGCTTGGCTTCTGGCTTTTGCAAAGGCGGAGCCTCTGTGGCTCCTGCCGGCTGCCTTGTTGCTGCTGGCTGGGTTTGGGAAGATGCGCAGCAAGTGGGGCATGGCATATTTTGGAATTACACATTGGAGGAAATCGGGAAATGGGAGAGATTAATTTTTCTATTGTCATCCCTACCTGGAACCGCTCAAGCCTTGTGGGCTGCCTGCTGGAATCCCTCTATCAGGACAGGAAGCGGTATCGGAATGGGAAGACGGAGGTGCTGGTCATTGACAACAGCGAGGGGGAGGAAAAGGCCTCTATCGCAGCCTCCTGCAGGCAGTATGACGCTCAGTATATAGAGAGCGTGGAAAGCGTTCGGAAAAAAAGGAACCTCGGGATTGACCTGGCGCAGTATGAGCATATCCTGTTCATCGATTCAGATGTGACAGTGAAGCCAGGGCTTTTGGACAGCCATGCGGCAGGGTATAGGGAACAGGAGGAGAAGCTGGGCGGCACGTTTGGCCTGACGGAGTTCGTAGGAAAGAAATCCTTTTGGTGGAAAATCCTAGAACTCACTTCCTTTGTGGACTCCTTTGGCTTTGCCAAACAGTTTCCCTATGTGTCTTGGACCATTGGGAACAATGTGTCCTTTCGAAAAAATGTGCTGCTGGAAATCGGCAAATTTGAGGAGAACCTGCCCTTTAAGCTGGGCGGGGATGATTTGGACATGAGCTACCGCGTCACCAAGGCGGGCTATTTGATTAAGACCGTCCCGGAGGCGGTTACCTACCATTCCCGGGATACTTGGAATTGCTGGAAGGCAGTGAACGATCGGTCGAAGCGCTGGGGCTCCATGGAATACCATATCTTAAAGCGCCATCCGGAGCTGGCGCACAGGAGGCTGCCGATGACAGGGGACATTGTGGCTTTTTTCCTGTTGGTGTTCGGCGGGGCGTCTCTTTTGACCCACTCTTTGGCGCCTCTGGCTTTTTGGGGGATATGGTGCCTGATGCTGTACTTGATGGCTTTTGGCCATTATGTTGGGAAGAATGGGAGGACAAATCCGTTTTACTGGACAATCGCCATGTTCCTGCAGGGAAAATATCGGTTCCACAGGCTTGTGATGTCCCTGAAAAATAAGGATTTTTCCCTGGCTTTCCAGGGGCAGTATTTTGGGATTTTCCACATCCGCTCTGATTTCCAGGAGAATGCGAAGAAGGCATGGCTGTACTGTGATTCCATGGCGCTTCTGATTATAGTGATGTTGATTTACAAATGGATAGCTTGTTAGGGGGCTCGTATGGATAAGATTAGCTTTAGCATTGTGGTGGCGACCAAAGGGAGGGTTGCCCTGCTGTTGGATTTGATAAAAAGCATTCAGGCCGCCAGGGAAAATTACGGCGGGGAATGCGAGGTGCTGATTGTGGACGACAGCAGCCCGGAAGAACGCCTGCAGATTCAGGATGCCTGCAGGGATTATGGCTGCACCTACTTGTTTTTTGAGAATGCCGTGTCGGCAAAGAGGAATCATGGGGCAAGGAAGGCCAAGAATGAGGTTATCCTGTTTTTAGATTCCGACTGTATCGCCACAGAGCACATCCTGGAGAGGTATGCGGAAAAATATGACGACAGGAGGGTGGCCGCCGTGGCGGGGCCTTTGGAGTTCGTAGGGCCGGACACTTGGTTCTGGAAGGCCATTGAGGCCACGCCCTATCTGACTTGCTTTTACCTTCCCCGGTATGTGCCCAAGCTGGAATGGGGCGTGACAGCGAATTTTTCTGTCAAGAGGCAGGTGTTTTTGGAAGTGGGGGGATTTGACGAGGGCTTCCGACGCCCGGCTGGGGAGGATGTGGATTTGGGATTGCTGATACGGGAGGCGGGCTATGAAATCAATGGCGCGCCGGAGGCTTTGGTGTACCACAGCAAGAAGACCTGGATTCCATTCCGTTCCATGATACGGAGGCTGAAATTTTACGGGACGGCAGACTGCGACCTGATTGCCAAGCATCCGGACCGAGGAGAAGTGGTGCTGCCAAAGCGTGCGCATATGTATGCGGTTTATGCAGCCTTGCTGTTTGCGGCGGCTCTTATTTCCCGGAAGTGGCTTCTGCTTTTGGGGATTCCGGGGATTATCCTCTTGGAAAATGTGGCGGTGTCCCTTCTGGTGAACCGGCTTTCCCATGAGAAGAAGGCCTCCTTTTCACAGCAGATGATGGCGCAGCTTTTAATCCATGACAGCGAATCAGCCTATCTGCGGCGATGCCTTAGGACGGGAAACTTGGCGGCTATCCGAAAGCAAATGATTTATTACCTGGGGCAGTACAATGGGATGCTCCATATTGGCTCTTATAATATTTGGGTCACGTATGGGTGTTTGGCGTTGATAGCCCTGTTGGTGTTGTGTTTCGTCTGAATGCGGCGAGAACGCAGTATAGGAGTGTAGAAACAAAGACAGGAGGCAGATTGGAGAAATGTTTGAAAAAGAGTTAGAGCAGATTCGGGCGCTTTACAGGCAGGGGATTTACAGCCCGGAATTTTACAGCAAGCGCATCAGCGGGGAAGAATGCCTCTTGGATTATGGGGCTTTTACGGAGATTCCCTTTATGTACAAGCAGGAAATCCGCAGCACCACGGCTTATGAGCGCACTACGGCAGGCAAGGATGAGGTCTACGGCATCTTTTCCAGCAGCGGGACCACAGGAGACAAGACCTATTATGTCTATAGCAAGAAGGATAAAAAGGTGCATGAGACTTTCGTGAAGGCTTTTTATTCGGAACTGGGCATCCGGCCAGACGACCTGGGAGGAGTGTTTGCGCCTGTGGACACCGGCGTGATGGCGCATACCATGATGTGGCAGTACACCACCATGGGGGCAGGCTACGTCAACTGCCCCGAACCCTCTCCGGAAAATATGATAGAGATTGTACAGACGCTGCCTGTGACTGTGATTGCCACCCGGCCCAATGTGGTCTGCACCATTGCCGCAAATCCGGCATTTGTGGAGGCCGCCCGGAAATCCTCCGTGAAGAAGATGCTGATGGGCGGCGGCTTCTTATCAGAAGGGAGAAGGAGGCTGATTGAGGATATCTGGGGTGCAGACTGCTACAACATGTTCGGCATGAGCGAGATGTTCGGCCCCATGGCGGGGGAGTGCAGGCAGAAAGATGGCCAGCATTACCTCGATCAGTATTTGATGATTGAGATTATCGACCCCAAGACGAAGCGTCCGGTAAAGGAAGGGGACATTGGGATTGCCGTCTACACAACCCTGTGGGATAAGGGCTTCCCGCTGCTCCGTTACTGGACGGACGACTTAATGGCCATTGACAGGTCGCCCTGCAGATGCGGGTCAAAATATCCCCGCTTGCGGTATAAGGGGCGAATGGCGGACTGCCTGGTGCTGGATGGGGAGTATGTCTTCCCGGAGGCTTTGGAAAACTGCCTGATGAAGCATGGGTTTTTCCTGGACTATGAGGCCAGGCAGGAACAGGGCGGCATAAGGGTTCTGGTGGAAAAGGATCCGGCGCAGGAAGTCCCGGAACAGATGATGCAGGAAATAAAAGAGATATTCCATGGAGAGGCCGCCGTTACATTTGCTGCGCCCCGCCAACTGGGCTACCCAGGGCACGGGCCTCGCTTCCATGTTTCCATGGGTGTGTCGGATAGGATGGATAGAAAATGAAGATTTCAGTTGTAATACCTACGTATAATGAGGAAAGATGGCTTCCGGAATGTTTGGCTGCCCTGGCATTGGGGACAGAGCAGCCCTATGAGATTCTGGTGGCAGACGGCGGTTCTACAGACAGCACCAGGGAAATTGCCAGAAGGTATGGGGCAAAGGTGCTGCGCAACCCCAAAGGTCATGCGGCAGGAGGCAGGAATGCAGGGATTCTGGCGGCAAAGGGGGAGGTTATCGCATTTCTGGATGCAGACTGCATCCCGGAGCCGGACTGGCTTGCGCAGATAAGGGCGGCCTTTGAGCGGGAAGATATTGACGGGCTGGGCGCTTATATTGAGCCGGCTGAGCCAGAAAATAAATATGAGGATTTTTGGGGGACATTGTCCCTTCGGATTCTAATGAATTATGGCGAAGAGCCCTATTATGTGGAGCGCAAGACATTAAATGACGCTTTTATTACCGCAAGCTGTGCCTATACCAAGAAGCTTTTGTACCGGCTA
>CAOKUK010000026.1 GCA_948472595.1 uncultured Eubacterium sp. | reverse complement strand
GGATATCTTTTCTCTGAGACATCATCGTTCCTCCTGTTCGTTATTGTTTTCTGCTGTTCCTTCCATATTATACAGGAAAAGCGGCCAGCCATCAATGTCCTTTTTTCCAATATTTTTCTTAGATTCTGCGGCAGAAACAGAATTTACAAGCACTTTTTACATAAAACCCTGTCAACCAAAAAGAAATTTTATGCAAAATGCATGGTTTTTGATTGAAAGAAAGGGAAAGCTATGTTATAGTATCCTTAATGTAACTATGGAGGCGCCTATGTGGCATGCCGCAATCGGGCAAATCCCAGGCAAGATTAGAAGGCTGCCAATGGGACGGCGCCTTCCTGTCTATTTTTTCACAGATGGAGGTTTCCATGAAAATTATCAAAACAGCAGATTATCAGGATATGAGCCGCAAGGCTGCCAACATTATTTCAGCGCAAATCATCTTAAAGCCCGCCTGCGTGCTGGGGCTCGCCACAGGCTCCTCGCCTATCGGCGCCTACGACCAGCTGGTGGAATGGTATGGCAAAGGGGATTTGGATTTCTCAGAGGTCACGACCGTTAATTTGGATGAATACCGGGGACTCCCTAGGGACAATAGCCAGAGCTATTATTATTTTATGAACGAGCACCTGTTCCAGAGGGTGAATATCGACAAGGGCAGGACCTTCCTTCCGGATGGGATGGAAGCGGACAGCGAGGCTGCCTGCCGGAAATACGATGAAATCATAAAGTCCGTAGGGGGCGTGGATTTGCAGCTTCTGGGGCTTGGCCACAATGGGCATATCGGCTTCAATGAGCCTGCGGACGCCTTTGACAAGGGAACCCACTGCGTAAACCTCTCAGAGAGGACTATAAAGGCCAATACCCGGTTCTTCGCTTCTGAGGACGAGGTCCCAAGACAGGCCTATACCATGGGAATCCAGACTATCATGGCCTCCCATAAAATCCTGCTGATCGTATCCGGGGCAGAGAAGGCCGAGATTGTAAAGACGGCATTCTTCGGCCCGGTCACGCCACAGGTGCCGGCTTCTATCTTGCAGTTCCATCGGGACGTCACGGTTGTGGCGGACGAGGCTGCCCTTTCCAAATGTGAGGGGCTTTACTAAATTACTGACTTTTTTGAATGGAGGTTCTATGGCACGAAAACACCGCATTACCCATGGGCAGGCATTCCAGAAGGAAGGCCTGTTCCTTCCTGGGGACATTTATATCTGCAATGACAGGATTGTATCAGAAGAGGAATATTCCAGCTGCAGCGGGGAAGAGACCGTAACGGATGCAGAAGGCTGCATCGTCATCCCTGGATTGACCGATATCCATTTCCACGGATGCATGGGCAGCGACTGCTGCGATGGGAGCGAAGAGGCTTTCCGCAGAATTGCAGAGTATGAGCTCCGCCAAGGCGTCACTTCCATTACCCCGGCCACTATGACCATGCCGGAAGAGACCCTTGCGCAAATCTGCCAGACTGTGAAGGGCTTTTCCTTTGCGGGCGGCGCAGACCTGTGCGGGCTTTATATGGAAGGTCCTTTTATCTCCACTGCCAAAAAGGGAGCGCAGAACGAAAGCTATATCCACATAGCCGATACGGAAATGCTCAAGCGGCTCCAGGAGCTTTCCGGCAATAAGGTGCGCACCGTCGTGGTGGCGCCCGAGACGGAAGGGGCAATGGAATTCATCCGCCAGAACAGCGGCAGCATCCGCATTTCCATAGCCCATACGACAGCTGACTATGAGACTGCGAAAAAAGCCCTCTCGCTGGGGGCTTCCCAGCTCACCCACATGTTCAATGCCATGCCCCCCTTGAGCCACCGGGCGCCTGGCCCCATTGGCGCAGCCGCAGACGACGGGGACTGCATGGTGGAGCTGATTTGCGACGGCGTGCATGTGCACCCTTCCGCAGTGCGCACAGCCTTCAAGATCTTTGGGGACAGCAGGATTATCCTCATCAGCGACAGCATGCGGGCAGCCGGCATGGCGGACGGCGACTATGACTTAGGCGGGCAAGCCGTGACGGTCAAGGGGAACCTGGCCGTCTTAGAAGACGGCACGCTGGCCGGGTCTGTGACAAACTTGATGGATTGCCTGCGCACCGCTGTCAAGTCCATGGGCATCCCCTTGGCAAGCGCCGTAAAATGCGCCGCCGTCAATCCCGCCCGGGCAGTGGGGATTATAAAGGATTATGGGACATTGGAGCCCGGGAAATACGCAAATATCGTAATCCTCGACAAGGCTTTAGAGATAAGGGCCATATTCCATAAGGGAGAGGCCGTCTGAAATCCTTGCATATGAAAAAAATGCCAGCCTCCCTCCTATGCCTGTGGGATGCCGGCATTTTTTATCATATTATTACTTATACATTTTCCGATAGTCCGTTGGCGAATAGCCCGTGCATTCCCGAAACACCTTGCTGAAATATTTGCTGTCGGTATAGCCTACCTCCAAGGCAATCTCATACTGCTTCATCTGAGTGCCAATCAGGAGTTCCTTGGCCTTATTTACCCTGTAATTTTTCAGGTAGCTGGTATAAGTCTCCCCCACCTCCTTGTGGAACTGCATGCTTAAATACTCCGGCGTGACGTTCAATTTCGAGGCAATCTCATCTAAAGTGATTCCAGACTGGTAAAATTCATGGATCATGCTTTTCGTGCGCCTTACCGTCAGATGCGCCACCTCTTCCTCTGTATCGGCTCGCAGCCGCACCTTCTCCAGCAATTCCCCCAAAGCCTCTTCCAACTCCTTAAAAAGCTTTGCCCCCATAACGTGATCTAGGAGCCTTTGCTGGCTCAAGTTGGCGTAATCCAGCATGTCAAGCTCATTTGTGATATGGATGATTGCCCAGATAAAACGGACGTAGCATTCCTTGATGTCCTCCGGCGTATAGATTTTCCCATCGGTAAAATACCCATGGAACTCCCCCGCCACCTTCTGCACCTGCTCCAGCTCCCCCAGGCACAGCTCCGCCTTCATGCGGTCCTCCAGCTCAATCGGATAGACGCAGACAGCCGTCTGCACCTTCTGCACTTTGGGGTATGCAATGAGGACGTCCTGCCTTAAGGTCAGGTTCCAGTCCATATAGCTATATAAGGTCTCAAACCCCTTTTTTATGGCGCTAATGCCCTCAGCCTCAATCCAGCCAACGCTCCCAAGCCAATTTTCGCTGGCGCTCTTTCCCAGCATCCAATATTGGATGCTTCTCTCCAGCTCCAGAAGGCTTCCAAAGCGATAAACCATCACCAGCAGCGACTGCTCATAATCTGCCCGGATGAGGCAGTACCCCAAGCCTTCCCTGCCCTTTAGCATTTGCCCCCATTCCCGCTCTGCCTGCTGTACCCTGCCCTTATATTCATTGCCCAAATAGATGCAAATCTCCACGATTTTCTGCCCAGGGAGAATTCCGTACCTGCCGGACAGGTACTCCTCTACCGAAAGGTCTGGCATAAGCTGCCCATAAAGGATGGCGGCGGCCACCTGCTCTAAGGTGCCCAATGTATCCGGCTGGGCTGCCTGCTCCTTTTTGCGCTGCGCCTCCACCGCATGTAAGGCCTTGGAAAATTCATCCACAGAAATGGGCTTCAGCAGGTATTCCGACACGCCTAATTTCATGGCTTGCTTGGCATAGGAGAATTCGGAATAGGCGCTTAGTATAATCGCCTTTATCTGGATGCCCTTTTTTCTCATTTCCTGTATCATCTCCAGGCCGTCCATCTCCGGCATTCGGATATCGGCAATCACCAAATCCGGGCACAGCTTTTGGATTAATTCCAGGCCTTCCTTCCCATTTTCTGCAGCGCCGACAAACGTATGCCCCATCATTTCCAATAAGCCCTGGATTCCCTCGCGGATTCTGATTTCATCTTCTACCACTACGACTCTCATACCTATCCCTTCCATTCTCATAAGCCCCTGCCGCCATTCCCTTTGCCCTGGCAACCCCTATCAATCCTGCAATTCCTCTCATATCGCCTTATCTGCCGGCAAAACTATCATAACCCTAGTGTATGCATCTTCCTGACTTTCTACACGGATTCTTGCCTGCCCTTCGTAATAAAGATGGATGCGGTAGAGTGCATTTCGCATCCCAATCTGGTTCTTGCCCTGGGAATCTAAATATTGCCTTTGGTTGATAGCCTCCACGATATGCCCTGGCATGCCTTTCCCATTGTCTTCAATCTGAACCTTTAAGTCATGCCCTACAAGCTCCATGCTGATATTCAGAACAGGCTTTCTCTTTACGCCCTCAAAGCCATGGACAAAGCTATTTTCTATAAAGGGCTGGAACAGCAGCTTATGCACCCTTACCTCCATCGCCTCTGGCGGGATGCTGATATTGCTTTCCAACTGATCCTTCAGTCGGTTCTGCTGCAGGAGCAGGTACTGCTTCAGCCACTCGTATTCTTCCCGAATCGTCACGATCCCATTGCTGTCGTCTATCCCATACCGCAGGATTCTGGCCAATGCAGTGATGGTGCGGCTAATGTCAAATTCCTTCTTGCCAATGGCAATCCAATTGATGGTGTCTAAGGTATTGTACAGGAAATGGGGGTTTATTTGAGCCTCTAAGGCCATAATTTCCGCATCCCTCCGTTGGCGGCTCAGCTCCTTTTCCTTCTCTGCAGATTCCATCAGGCAGTCCATGGTGTAATTATACTGCTTGGCAATCATCTCCACCTCGCTAGGCATTTGAGGGCTGATTGGCACTCTGTCCAAAAGCCTCCCTTCCTTGGCGGACTGCATGATGTTCACCACCGACTTGACGGATTTTGTCAGCCGTTGGATTAAGTAGAGGATAATCACAGCCAGCACAGCAAGGGAGCCCAACAGCACCAGGAAGGTGAAGCTCTGCTGCCTGCTTATTTTCCCTAAGGTCTCCTCCTGGCTGGACACATTGATGATTTCCCACCCCAGCTTCTCTACCTCTATAACATCCACAAATATGCCGTCCCTGGGAAAAATGCCCTGCTCCTTGGCGAAAGCTTCGTAGGCCTGCAGCTTTCCCCCCTCTCCCATTGGGACAGCGCTCCCCAAGAGGCTTTTTTCCCGGTAGGTCACCAAGTTCCCCGCCCGGTCAGCCATAAAATTATATGCTTCTAAATCCTCCTGTCCCCCTGTGCAAATGTCTTCAAGCATCTTTTCATCAATCGTCAGGATGACAATGCCAATCTGCTGGTTCTGCTTTTTAAAATCCACTACCTGATGCGCCATATGGAAGAGGTAATGGCTCCCATTCTGCACATTAGGCGCTTTTTCCGTAGGCATGAATTGGGTTCCCTTGCAGCCAACATAAGCGCCATATAACGCTTCCTGGCTGATGCCGGAATCGCCAATCCAGGAATTACGGGTGGTGGAGCCTGTGATGGAATCATAAAACACCAAAGTATTGTTCTCTGTGATAATGGCAATGTCCTTGATATAGTCCTTCACATAAAAATAGCCCCGCAAGGTGCGTCTCAGCTGGTTCTTGCTGACCACAAGCTCTTCCTCCCGGTTGATGCGGTTGATTAAATGAATGATTTCATCATTAGAATAGATTTGGTACAGAACATCCTCATAAGATTTTATGCTGATTTCCAAGGCAGTCTTCGTACGGTCCAGGTTGTACTCCATCAGCTCCTTGTGGTTGTCAATCACAATATCTGATATACTATAATATGAGAATAAATTTAGGACAATAATGGGGATAATGGACGTTACCAGGAAGGACAGGACTAGCTGCACCCCCAGGCTTTTTCGGTTTCTTTTCATGGAATATGCCACGCTCCTCTTATTTTTGCAGGACAAGAAACCGCCGCCTGTCCCGCATTACGCTATTCTTCCTTCTTCTATCTTGCCACAAAGGGTGGAATCCGTCAATTCTTACTGCGCCCGCCAGGCACACCTTGCCGAGATGACGCTTTTCTACCATTCACATTATACTTGAAAAAAAGAGAGTGTAAAATTCCAAATTCCTAAAAAAAGTAGAGAAAACTAAACCAATCTACAAAGACAAAAAAGACAAGACAAAAAACAATCGCCCATTTCAGACTTCCTAACCAACGCAAAAGCTGCCGCATGCATAGAATCCATTCCGCATACGGCAGCCATTCATTATTATTTACAGCCGCAGCCCTGCACAGACTGCCTTACACATTAATCTCCGCCGTCATCCCCAGCATCTCTTTGTGCGCTTCCAGCACGGGTTTCACTGCGCCATCCAAGAACTTCTCCACCTGGAGCGGCGCGCGCCCCACATACTTCGATGGCTCCATGGACTGCTCCAATTCTTCCAGGGTCAGGTTGAAGGCCGGATCTTTTGCAATCAGCTCCAGCAAATTGTTGTCCTTCCCTTCCACTTTCACGTTCCTGCCCGCTTCCATGGAAAGCTGCCGGATTTTCTCATGCATTTCCTGGCGGTTCCCTCCATTTTTCACGGCGTCCATCATAATATTCTCCGTTGCCATAAAGGGCAGCTCCGCCATCATATGCTTCCGGATGACCTTGTCATACACCACAAGCCCATCCACCACATTCAGGCACAAATCCAGTATCCCGTCAATAGCCAAGAACCCTTCCGGGATAGACAGGCGCTTATTGGCAGAGTCATCCAAGGTCCGCTCAAACCACTGGGTAGCCGAGGTGATGGCCGGATTCAGCGCATCCACCATCACATAGCGGGCTAAAGAGGCAATCCGCTCGCTCCGCATAGGATTGCGCTTGTAGGCCATGGCCGAGGACCCGATTTGGCTCTTTTCAAAAGGCTCCTCCACCTCCTTCAGGTGCTGCAGCAGGCGGATGTCATTCGACATTTTGTGGGCGCTGGCTGCAATCCCCGCCAGCACATTGGCCACCCTGGTGTCCACCTTCCTGGAGTAAGTCTGCCCAGACACTGCATAGCATTCCGCAAACCCCATCTTCTCCGCAATCATCGGGTCAATCTTGTCAATCGTCTCCTGATCCCCTGCAAACAGCTCCTGGAAGCTGGCCTGAGTCCCTGTGGTGCCCTTAGACCCCAGCAGCTTCAGGCTGCCCTTGACATACTCCAAATCCTCCAAGTCCATCAAGAATTCCTGGAGCCAAAGGGTGGCGCGCTTCCCCACCGTAGTGGGCTGCGCCGGCTGGAAGTGGGTAAATGCAAGGGTCGGCAAATCCTTATGCTTCTCTGCAAACTTCGCCAGCTCTGCGATGACATTCACCAGCTTCCTCTGCACCAGCTTCAAGGCCTCATTCATCACAATCACATCGGTATTGTCCCCCACATAGCAGGACGTGGCACCCAAATGGATAATCCCCTCTGCCTTGGGGCACTGCTGCCCATAGGCATACACATGGCTCATCACATCATGCCTTACCTGCTTCTCTCTCTCCTTTGCCACCTCATAATTGATATCCGTAATGTGAGCCTTCATCTCGTCAATCTGCTCTGCCGTGATGACAGGCTTCCCATTCTCAGAAAGCCCCAGCTCCATTTCCGTCTCGGCCAACGCAATCCACAGCCTCCTCCATGTGGAGAATTTCATATCCGGCGAAAATATATACTGCATCTCCTTGCTCGCATACCGTTCTGACAGCGGGCTATTGTATCGGTCTGTTCCCATTCCTTGTTCTCCTTATTCTGTTTTTTCCAGCAGGCAATGAGCCAATCACTGCGCTTTTGCAGGCTTCCCCTGCTCACCTCTCGTATTCCCCGCGGATATCCCCCGCCGGCGGCTCCATAGGGTAGGTTCCCTGAAAGCACCCCTTACAGATTGGCAGGCCCCCCGCCAATTCCTCCAAGCGCCCCAACTCAAGATAAGCCAACGAGTCTGCCCCAGTGATGCCCCGGATTTCCTCTAAGGACCGATTGTAGGCAATCAGCTGCTCCCTCTCCGGTATATCCGTCCCGAAATAGCATGGCCACAGGAAAGGCGGCGAGGAAACCCTCACATGCACCTCCAAAGCGCCTGCCTCTCGGAGCATCCGCACGATTCGGTCCGAGGTCGTCCCCCGCACGATGGAATCGTCAATCATAATGATGCGTTTCCCGCAGACCGCCTCCTCCAATACGTTCAGCTTCACCTTCACGCTGGATTCCCGGTTGCTCTGCTTGGGCTTAATAAAAGTGCGTCCCACATAGGTATTTTTCACAAAGGCAGTCCCATAAGGGATCCCCGATTCCATAGAGTACCCCAAGGCGGCTGCATTCCCTGATTCCGGCACGCCCACCACCAAATCCGCCTCCACCGGCGAATCCATGGCCAAAAAACGCCCTGCCTTCACCCGGGAGCCATAGACGCTGACGCCATCGATGCGGCTGTCTGGCCTGGCAAAGTAAATATACTCAAACACGCACCTGGCTTCCTTTTCCTTGGGCAGGCACATGCTGGTATCTGACTTCATCCCATCCCTGGTAATGGCCACCACCTCCCCAGGCAAGACGTCCCGCACATACTCTGCGCCAATAGTATCCAATGCGCAGCTCTCTGAGGCCAGGATATAGGCATTGTCCCGCTTCCCGATGCACAGGGGCTTGAAGCCGTAAGGATCCCTGGCTCCAATCAGCTTCCGGGGGCTCATCACTACCAGGGAATAAGCGCCCTTGATTTTCTCCGCCGCCTGGCGCACGGCATCTTCCACCGTCCGGCATTTAATCCGCTCCCTGGCAATGTGGTAAGCGATCACTTCCGAATCAATGGTAGTCTGGAAAATAGCGCCTGTATATTCCAAATCGTGCCGCAGCTCCGCAGCATTGATCAAATTCCCATTATGAGCCAACGCCAAAGTCCCTTTCACATAATTCAGCACAAGGGGCTGCGCATTCTCGCAGGTAGACGCCCCAGCCGTAGAATAACGCACGTGCCCGACGCCGATATCCCCTTTCATCGCCTCTAGGGATTCCTGGGTAAATACCTCATGCGCCAGCCCCATCCCTTTCTGCGAAGCCACCCTGCCTTTGGGCCCTTTCGTCTCGCTGACGGCAATCCCACAGCTCTCCTGCCCCCTGTGCTGCAGGGCAAACAGCCCATAATAAATCGTGGAGGCCACATCGTTCCCATCAAAATCATAGATGCCAAACACGCCGCATTCCTCACGCAGCTTGTCTGACTCCTCCTGTATTTCTATCTTGCCATTCCTGTCCATTCTCTCTTCAGCCAAATCCTTGCAATCCTTTCCTTTTTGCGGCAGTTATCCAGCGGCCGTCTCCTACAGCCAACGCATGCCTGCCTAAGCAAATTTCTCCCCTGTCAAAAGCTCATAGCCTTCCTTGTACTTATCCACCGTCTTAGCCACCACTTCCTCTGGGAGCTCATAGCCGCTGTCCGGGTTCTGCTTCAGCCAATCCCGCACAAACTGCTTGTCAAAGGAAGGCTGTGAATTCCCAGGCGCATACCCTTCCCTTGGCCAGAACCGGGAGCTGTCGGGCGTCAGCATCTCATCGCCCAGCACAATCCGCCCTTCCCCATCCAGGCCAAACTCAAATTTCGTGTCAGCGATGATAATCCCCTTCTCCCAGGCATATTCCGCACATTTTTTATAGAGGGCGATGGTATGCTCCTTAATCTTCTCTGCATACTCCGCCCCTTTGCCTGGATAGATTTTCTCCAAAATCCCCACGCTGTCCTCAAAAGTGATATGCTCGTCATGGAGTCCCAGGTCTGCCTTCGTGGTAGGCGTGTAAATCGGCTCCGGCAGCTGCTGGGATTCCTGCAGCCCCTCCGGAAGGCGGATTCCGCAGACTGTGCCGTCCTTCTGGTAGCTCTCCCAGCCGCTTCCGGTGATGTAGCCCCGCACAATGCACTCAATTGGGAGCATCCTCAGCTTTTGGCACTTCATGCTGTTGCCTGCAAACCCCTCGCCCTGGAAAAATTCCGGCATGTCCGCCGCCTCCGTGGAAATCATATGGTTCGGCACAATATCCTTGGTGAAATCAAACCAGAACTTAGACATCTGAGTCAAGATTGCGCCCTTTTGGGTAATCTGATTCTTCAAAACCACGTCAAAGGCGGAAATCCTGTCTGTGGCCACAATCACCAGGCAATCCCCAATGTCATAGACCTCCCGCACTTTCCCTTCTTTTACCGGCTTAAATTCCTGCATCTTCCTTTTCCTCCATTCTTCTCTTCTGGCTATTTTCGCAGCAATGCTCACAGGTATTATAATGCAAGCCCATTTCCCAAGTCAACACATTTCATTTATTGTAAGAATTTTTTGAAATTTTCTGAAAACTCACCTTGCCTTTTTTCCCCGCACATGATAAACTTAAGTTATTTCCATAACCCTTTGCAAACCGTCATACGAAAGGAGAAGCCATTTATGCTGGAAAAAAGAAGATGTCAGCGAATCCCTTTACAGGCTTTGCAAATCACCCTTCAAGTATGTGACCCCTATAGCCCAAATCCCTTTGAACCTCATCGCCTCGATGATGCAATAAAATTGACCAACCTTTCCGAATATGGCATTGGGTTTATCTCGAAATACATCCTGCCCATCGGATACCGCTTCCATGCCCTCCTGAACTTGGGCACCGGCAAGGATTTTTTTGTCACCATGGACGTGGTGCGCAGCTCCGACTTGGAGCATGACCGTTATGATTACGGCTGCGAGTTTATTGCGCCGGATGCCTCCATCCGGAATACCATCCGGCATATCATTTCCACCCACCCCATCCCGCCAGACCTTGCCCGCCAGGCTGCAAGGCAAGACGCCTGACCCCAATGCCGAAAGCCCATAACCTGCAAGGATACAGGCCATGGGCTTTTGCAGATGGGCAAAGGACATTCGTGTACTGACCGGTTCATATTTCGCCAAATGGCTTGCCTGAAAATAAATGGGCCAGTACACGATTAACGCTTCACCAACAAAGATTTCCCTGTCATTTCTTTGGGCTGCTCCATCCCCATAATCTCAATCAAGGTCGGCGCAATGTCCGCTAAGCACCCGCCCTCGCGCAGGGTGTAGCTGTCATCGTAATTGATCAAGATAAAGGGCACCGGGTTCGTGGTGTGCGCCGTGAAACTCTCCCCTGTGGCATAGTCAATCAGCTGCTCCGCATTCCCATGGTCGGCGCACAGGAACATCGTTCCCCCTGCCTCTTTCAGGGCTTCCACAGCCTTGCCCACGCAGGCGTCCACTGCTTCCACAGCCTTAATGGCCGCAGCCTCCACGCCGGTATGTCCCACCATATCCGGATTCGCAAAGTTGATGATGATGATATCGTATTTGCCGGACTGGATAGCCCCTACCAGCTTGTCGCACACTTCATAGGCGCTCATCTCAGGCTTCAGGTCATAGGTGGCGACCTTCGGGGAATTTACAAGGATCCTATCCTCGCCCTCGTTGGGCTCCTCCACGCCCCCATTGAAGAAGAATGTCACGTGGGCGTACTTCTCCGTCTCTGCAATCCTGGCCTGGGTCTTGCCGTTTGCGGCCAAAAACTCCCCAAAGGTGTTCTCCAGCTCTACCTTGTGGAACGCCACGGACTTATTGGGAATCGTGACGTCATACTCCGTAAAGCAGACATAGGTCACGTCTTTCCTAGGCCCCCGGTCAAAGCCGTCAAACTCGTCCATGCAGAAGGTCCTGGTAATCTCCCTTGCGCGGTCCGGGCGGAAATTAAAGAAGATGATGGTGTCCTTGTCCTGGATAGTGGCCAAAGGCTTCCCATCCCTCACTACCACGGTAGGCACCACGAATTCATCCGTCACGTCCTCCGCATAAGATGCAGCCACCGCCTCAATGGCATCAGCCGCCTGGTTCCCTTCCCCTTTGGTCAGGGCTTTGTAGGCGCGCTCCACCCTATCCCAGCGATTGTCGCGGTCCATAGCATAATAACGCCCTGACACAGAGGCGATTTCCCCTACGCCGATTTCCTTCATCTTGGCTTCCAGCTCTTCCATAAACCCTTTGCCAGAGGTGGGCGCCGTATCGCGGCCATCCAGGAAGCAATGCACATAGACCTTCTGGATCCCTTCCCTTCTGGCCATCTCCAGCAAGCCGTACACATGGGTGTTGTGGCTGTGCACGCCGCCGTCTGAGAGCAGGCCATAAAGATGCAGCGCAGAGCCATTCTTCTTCACATTCTCCATGCCTGCCAAAATGGCTTCGTTCTTGAAGAAATCCCCATCCTCAATTTCCTTGCTGATCCTGGTCAGCTCCTGGTACACAATCCGGCCTGCCCCCATGTTCAGGTGCCCCACCTCAGAATTGCCCATCTGCCCGTCCGGAAGGCCGACTGCCAAGCCGCTGGCATTGCCGCGCACAAATGGATAGTCTTTCATCAGGCCGTCGATATTCGGGGTATTGGCTTGGTAGACGGCATTGGCCTCATGCTTTTCATTCAGCCCAAACCCGTCTAAAATCATCAATACTGTTGGTTTTTTGCTCATTGGAATCTCCTCTTTTCTCTCTGCTTTTATTCCCGCAGGCAGCAAGCCCGGGTTTGCTACGATTATAACACACTCTACCAAAAAAGTAAATTTTAGATGCAATTTTCCCCAAAATAGATTATACTAAGGGTAACGAATCTCCCGTTCCCAAGGAACGCACAGCCTATGCAAAGGAAAGGAGCCCCTATGGCGCTTGCGCAGAAAAAAACTTATACCATCGAAGATATCTATCAGCTGCCGGAAGGAATGCGGGCGGAGCTGATTGACGGGCAGATGTACGGCATGGCTCCGCCAAGCACTATCCACCAAAGGCTTGTCAGCGAGCTTACTATCACAATCGGGAACTATATCCATGCCAACAAAGGAGCCTGCAAACTATTTTCCGCCCCCTTTGCCGTATTCTTAAACAAAGACAGGAAAAATTATGTGGAGCCGGATATCTCTGTCGTCTGCGACCCGTGCAAATTGGATGAAAAAGGCTGCAGCGGCGCTCCCGATTGGATTATTGAAATTGCATCCCCCAGCACAGGGCGGATGGATTATGGCCTGAAGCTTTTCAAGTACCGCTCCGCCGGTGTGCGGGAATATTGGATTGTCAATCCCCAAAACCGCACCGTCAATGTCTATGATTTTGTCTGTGGGGACGGCACAAACCAATACGTCTTCTCTGACACCGTTTCCTCCTGCATTTTTGAAAGCCTGGATATTAGAATTGATGATTTGTTGTAAAAAGAAATCCCGCCGCCGCCCAAAATCCCTGGGCAGCGGCGGGAAGCCGCTTTCAAATGTTTCTCTATCCCTTATTCTGCCAAAGCAGCCTTCAAGGACTCTGTCAATGCCGGCACAATCTTGTGGAGATCCCCCACAACGCCATAGTCAGCCACATCAAAGATAGGAGCGTCCTCATCCTTGTTGATGGCGATGATGATGTCTGCCTCTTCCATGCCGGCCACATGCTGAATGGCTCCGGAAATGCCGATGGCAAAATACACATTCGGGCGCACGGTCTTACCAGTCTGCCCCACCTGCAAATCTACCGGCTTCCAGCCATTCTCCACAACGGCGCGGGAGCAGCTTACCGTCCCGCCGATAACGTCTGCCAAATCCTGCAGTATCTGGAAATTCTCTGCGCTTCCCACGCCGCGGCCGCCGGATACCAGGATCTTAGCTTCCATGATGTCTGCCGTCTCTTTTACGGATTTGATGACATTCAAGATTTCCACATACTTGTCATTGGGTGTGAACCCAGGATTGTATTCCACCACGTTTGCCTTGGCGCCCTTGATTGGCTCAATCTTCTGCATAACGCCTGGGCGCACGGTAGCCATCTGTGGCCTGTTGTCCGGGCATGCGATGGTGGCGATGGTGTTCCCACCGAATGCAGGACGCGTCATCAGCAGCTGGTTGTGCTTCTGCTCGTCTTCCTTGCCTGGAACCGGATTCAATGGGAAATCGCCGATTTCCAATACGGTGCAGTCTGCGGTAAGCCCTGTCTTTACCCTTGCAGACACGCGGGGGCCTAAGTCGCGCCCGATAGCGGTAGCGCCCACCAGCATAATCTCTGGCTTGTATTCATTGATGACAGATGCCAGCGCATGGGTATAAGGCTCTGTCCTGTACTCCTTCAGCTCTGGGTCATCCACCACGATAACCTTGTCAGCGCCGTATTCTGCAAGCTGGTCTGCCAAATCCTTCACGCCGGAACCAATCAATACGGCTGTCACGTCTGTACCCAAATCCCCTGCTAAGTCCTTTGCCTTGCCAAGCAGCTCAAAAGCAATCCCGCTCAATACATTGTCTACCTGCTGCGCAAAGACATATACTCCTTTATATGCTTCTAAACCCATTATTTTCACCACTTTCCTTATTTTTACGGATATTCGCAATCCTTTTATTCTGCGCCCCTTAGGGCTCCTAAAAGTATTTGGTTAGATTACGTGCTTCTCTTTTAATTTGCCAACAATATACGCAACCGCATCTTCTGGGGTATCGGGGGCAACCTTCTCCCCTGCGCCCTTCTTAACCTTGTCAGACGCCTTTGCAATCTTGGTGGGTGACCCCTTCAGGCCAAGGTCGGAGTCGTCCACATCCTTTAAGTCCGGCCTGCCCCATACAGTCACTTCCTTGTCATAAGCATCGAAAATCCCGCCTGGCGTCATATAACGCGGCTCATTTAATTCGGAAAGAGCGGTAATCAGGCAAGGCATTTTAGCTTTCAGCTCATGGTACCTGTCCTCATACTGGCGCTGCACAATCACATAGTCCCCTTCAATCTTAATATCCTGCGCATAGGAAATCACTGGGATATCAAGATGCTCGGAAATCTGCGGCCCTACCTGTGCGGTGTCGCCGTCAATAGCCTGACGCCCTGTAATAATCAGGTCATATTCCAGATTCCGAATTGCGCCTGCGATTGTGGTGGAGGTGGCCCATGTGTCAGCCCCGCCTAATACCCTGTCTGTTACAAGGATTCCCTTGTCTGCGCCCATAGCCATGGCTTCGCGGAGCACCTCGTCTGCCTTTGGAAGGCCCATGGTAACTACGGTCACTTCTGCCCCATACTGTTCTTTTAATCTAAGGGCTGCTTCCAATCCAGCCTTATCATCCGGGTTCATAATGGTAAGCATTGCACCCCTGTCCAGCGTACCGTCTGCATTAAATTTTACGCCGCCCTTGGTATCTGGCACCTGTTTTATACATACAACGATTTTCACGGTTTTTCACTCCTTATAATTTATAATAAATGACGTAACTATCCCATAATTCCTCATTATGGGATTACTCTGTTCTTACGCACTGCGCACCCGCCGAAAGCAATTTCCTCATTCTCATGCCCTGTATCCAAAACCGCTTTCTTCCTGCAGTCCTGCGCTTTGCCCAAAAGCTATTTCAGCAATGCGCCGGAAATAACCATGCGCTGAACCTCGGAGGTCCCTTCGTAGATTTCTGTAATCTTGGCGTCGCGCATCATGCGCTCTACGTCGTACTCCCTGATATATCCGTATCCGCCGAACAACTGCACGCACTTGGTGGTCACTTCCATAGCAACCTCTGCTGCAAACAACTTCGCCTTTGCCGCCTCTACGGAATATACCTTCTGGGTAGCCTTTGCCATAGCTGCCTTGTATACCAGAAGCTGCGCTGCCTCTACCTTAGCCGCCATGTCGGCAAGCTGGAACTGGGTATTCTGCTGCGCTGCGATGGAGCGGCCAAACTGCTTCCTCTCCTTGGTATAAGCGATTGTCAGGTCTAATGCGCCCTCTGCAATGCCAAGCGCCTGCGCTGCGATGCCGATACGGCCGCCGTCTAATGTATGCATAGCGATTGGGAAGCCTTTGCCCTGAGGCCCTAAGAGATTGTCCTTTGGAATCCTGCAGTCCTCGAAAATCAATTCGTAGGTAGCGGACCCGCGGATACCCATCTTCTTCTCCTTGGTACCGAAGGAGAACCCTGGCGTGCCCTTTTCCACGATAAATGCAGAGAAGGATTTCTTCTTCCTGCCCCTGGCGTCTACCTTGATATCCGTCACAGCGATTACAATATAAATGTCGGCTTCTTTGCCGTTGGTGATAAAGCACTTGGAGCCGTTCAATACCCATTCCTCGCCGTCTAACACAGCCTTGGTCTGGCAGCCCTGGGCGTCCGTGCCTGCCCCCGGCTCGGTCAATGCGAAAGCGCCCAGCTTCTCGCCCTTAGCAAGGGGAGCCAGGTATTTCTGCTTCTGCTCTTCTGTCCCATAGGTCATGATGGGGTCGCAGCACAGGGATGTATGCGCAGACACGATAACGCCTGTAGTGCCGCAAACCTTGGACAGCTCCTCCACGCACATGATATAGGTCAAGGGGTCGCATCCCTGCCCGCCGTACTCCTTGGGGATTGGGATTCCCATGAACCCGTTTTTCTGCATTTTCTCTACGGTTCCCCTTGGGAATTTTTCTGTCTCATCCACTTCCTGGGCAAGGGGCTTTACTTCTTTTTCTGCAAACTCTTTAAACAGAGTTCTCGCCATTTCATGTTTCTTATCCAAAGAAAAATCCATGATACTTTTCCTCCAAACTTTCTTTTATTTAAGCGGCTCCCGGGAAACTGCGGCAACTCTAACGGCTTGATGGAACATTGCTCTTCCGACAGCCAAAGCCGCCCCAGCCCCCAAGCGCCTTACATACGCATATTTACTTATTTGCTGTAGTCATAGAAGCCTTTGCCGGTCTTCATGCCCAGCTTGCCGGCGCGTACCATTTTCCTCAGCAATGGATGCGGGCGGTACTTCGGATCGCCTGTCTCGCTGTACAGCACTTCCATAATGGCAAGGCAGATGTCAAGGCCTACCAAATCGCCTAAAGCCAACGGCCCCATCGGATGGTTAGCGCCCAGCTTCATAGCTGTGTCAATGCCTTCTACAGAAGCTACGCCGTCTGCATAGATGCCCACTGCCTCATTGATCATCGGGATTAAAATCCTGTTCACAACGAACCCTGCAGCTTCGTTCACTTCTACCGGGGTCTTGCCGATTTCCTTGGAAATCTCCACAATCCTGTCCTTCATCTCGTCCGGTGTGTTCTCGCCCTTGATGACCTCAATCAGCTTCATGACTGGAGCCGGGTTGAAGAAATGCATGCCGATAACCGGGCGGTCAAGGCCTGCGCCGATTTCTGTAATGGACAGGGAAGATGTGTTGGTTGCGAACATGCAATCTGCCTTTAC
>CAOKUK010000025.1 GCA_948472595.1 uncultured Eubacterium sp. | reverse complement strand
AACAAGCCCTTATAGGGCGTGAGCAAACCACCGGCTAAGCCGGTGGTTCTGATTTCCCCCAATTGGCCGGATGGCATAAGGGGAGGCCGAAATGCCATCCATCTAGGAGGTGAAAGGAAATGAGGCTCGATAAATTTTTGAAGGTGTCCCGCCTGATTAAGCGCAGGACAGTGGCCAATGAAGCCTGCGACGCAGGCAGGGTGTCCGTGAACGGCAAGGTGGCCAAGGCGTCCCTTGACGTGAAGGTGGGCGACACCATTGAGATTGGCTTTGGGACGAAAAGCGTCAAGGTGGAGGTCTTGGGCCTGCAGGACACGACCAAGAAAGACGAAGCCAAGGACCTGTTTCGGTATTTGTAAAGGCGGCGTCGGAAATGCGCAGAATCGCTGCAAGGTGGCATAATATCCTCTTTCTATCATATATTTAAAAAGGGACATCCATCACCCCAGAACGAGATAGAAGGAGGTTTTATATATGGAAGAAAGGGCAGCGTCAAAAAGCGGCCATAAAATGGTGATTTCCAACCGGAAGAACGGCGTCCTCAACGGCGTGATAGACGTGCTTTCCTTCGATGTGGGGGAAATCCTGCTGGAGACAGAATTGGGGATGCTGATGATTAAGGGCAGCGACCTCCATGTCAACCGCCTGACTTTAGAGAAAGGGGAAATCGACATTGAAGGGAGGATTGACAGCCTGGTCTATTCCGATGTGAAAAAGCCCGCCAAGCAGGCAGAATCCCTCTTGGGGAGACTGTTTAAGTAATGGAAGTAAGCGCAGGGATTATAAAGGAAGCGGATGTCCTGTTGGCCTCCTTCCTTACTGGGATGGTGCTTCTGTTGGTCTATGACCTGATTCGGATTATCCGCAGGCTTATCCCCCATCGGGCGTGGGCGGTGGGGGTGGAGGACATCTTGTTTTGGATTGGGGGGGCCGTCGCCCTGTTCGCCATGCTGTATCGGGAAAACAGCGGGTATATCAGGGGATTTTCCATCGGGGGCGTGCTGCTGGGGATGCTGCTGTATGCGTTTGCCGTCAGCCCATGGGTGGTGAGGTGCAGCGTGTTCCTGTTGGAAAAGGTGATATTCCTCTTGAGCAGGCCCTTTGTGTGGACAGCCCATATCTTGAAGAGGCCTGCAGGTTTTTTGCGGCGGATGGCGAAAAAAGTCTTGCGGTTTCTGAAAAAACAATTGAAAAAATTTTGGAAAGCGGTTAGAATGGGACTATGCAAGCTCTGAATCAGGAGGCTTGCAGTAAGTGCAGCCCACAGCCTTGGCGTGGGAAGAATGGAGGGAAAGGAAGTATGGACAAACGTGAAAAGGCGCGCAGGTCAAGCGCGCAGAGAACCCGGATGCGGCGGCGGACAAGGCAGAATAAGTCCAGCATGGTGTGCATCACATTGCTGTTGATGGTTATGGCAGGCGTGATGTCTGTCCAGATGGTGTCCCTCTATGAGAAGAACCAAGAATACCGGGGCAGGGAGCAGCAGCTGCAGTCCCAGCTGGAGACGGAGCAGGCCCGCAAAGAGGATTTGGAAAAATACGAGGAATACATAACCACCAAAGAGTACATTGAGAAAATCGCTAAGACAAAGCTGGGGCTGGTCTACCCCAATGAAGTCATCTTTAAGGAGGAGGGAAATTCTCCCTGAGCCGTTCATGATGAATTTCTTAAAATCCCTAAACCCCTTAGATTCGCCAAAAGAAGCGGTTCTAAGGGGCTTTTTGTCTAAAAGTTTTTTGGAACTGGTATCTGGTTTGACAAACATTTTACCGTCCTCTTTTTATAATAACTTCTGCATAAGCCAAATGGAATGCAGAAAAAGGAGGATAGGAAAATGAACAAGGCAAAGTGGAAAGAGATCATGTTGTATGGGATGGCAATCCTTGTGTCGAAGGGGCAGCTGGCAGGCTGCTATCCATTGATACCTGGCTTTTTTGCGGCAGTTTTTATGGAAGAGGTGAACCGGACGCTGCTTCTTATTTTCACGATATTTGGCATGGCGCTTTTTATTCCGGTGCAGGCAATGGCAAAATACACCATGGTCCTATTAGTGACAGGGTTGGTTATCCGGCTGTGGGAATGGGCAAACCGCAGCTGCGGAGTCTGGATAGGAGCCGTGGCGGCAGGGGCCAGCGTGTTTTTGCTCACAGTTGCGGGGGAGGTGCTGAAAGTGAGGAACCGGGCAGCCTTTTGGATGGGGATTTTAGAATCTGTCTGCGTCTGCGCCATGGTGCTGGTGGCTGCGCCGTTGGTCAGCCGCTTCCTGGAGGGGGGCGCGCAGGCCTTCCGGGGCGCCGAGGGGAAGCGGGAGCCAGAGCATGGGGAGAAGCTTCAGACTTATGCGAAATCCTTTAACGGCCTGTCCCAGATTTTCTCCCAGATGGAGAGCTTTAAAAGCAGCTTTGAGCCGGAGGAGGTGGGGAGGATGCAGCAAGAGATTGCAGGGCGGGTCTGCGTTTCCTGCAGCCAATGCGCCATCTGCTGGCAGGAGGAGAACAGCCCGATGTACGACCTGTTTTTCCGCCTGTTCCATTCCATAGAGAAGAGGGGCGGGGCAGGGGAGGAGGTGCACCAGGAACTCTCATGCTGCTGCCCCCATTCAGACAGCATTGTGGAGGAAGCCATCGGGGTGTTTGAGAAGGCAAAGCTGAACCTGGCTTGGTACAACCGCTTGCTGGAGAACCGAGGCGTGATTGCGGAGCAGCTGGACGCCATGGCATATATTATGGAAGACTGTGCCCGGGAATATAAGGATATCAGCGGCCATGAGGGGAAGCTTTTAGGGGCGGTGAAAAGCCGCCTAAGGGAAAAAGGCGTCCTTTCCAAGGAAATCCATCTTTACCAAAGGCAGAATGGAAAGCTGTCCCTGCAGCTTACGGCGGTTTCCAAATGGGGCAATTGCGTGACGGTCAAGGAGATGGCCAAGGCGGTGAGCCAGGGGCTGAAGCGGGACATGGTGCCGGGGAAATACACCCGCTCCCTAATCGGGCGCGAGGATGCCTTCCTGGTATTTGAAGAGGATACGCTGTACCATACCCTCCAGGGGGTGGCCAGGCTGACCAAGGATCATGCACAGATATCCGGGGACAGCTTTTCCTTCCTGGAACTGGAAGGCGGGGAAAGCGTCATGGCCCTTTCCGATGGGATGGGTTCTGGAATCAATGCTTGTAAGGAAAGCGAAATGGTGATAGAGTTAATTGAGAAGTTCTTAGAGGCGGGATTTCGGAAGGAGACGGCCATCCGCATGATGAATTCCGCCATGGTCATCCAAGGCGAGGAAGGCAGCTTCTCCACGGTGGATTTGGCGTCGCTGGATTTGTACAGCGGCAGGTGCGAATTTTATAAAATCGGCGCAGCCGCCACCTATATCAAGCATGGGGAAGAGGTGGAATGCATATCCTCCGCCAGCCTGCCTGCGGGGATTTTCCACCAGCTGGAGATAGAGAGGAGCAGTCGCCAGCTGCAGGATGGGGATTTTGTGGTGCTGGTCACGGATGGGGTGACAGACTGCCTGGGAGTGCCTATGCCAGAGGAGACCATGCAGGAAATCCTGGGCTCCATCGACACCAACAACCCGGAGCAGATGGCCAAGCAGGTGCTGGAGCGGATCTTGATGTGCACAGGCGGCAAGGCGCCGGACGACATGACCGTGCTGGCGGCTGGGATTTGGAAAAAATAGAGGTTAGGATTCCTATAGAATTACAAGAGATGGAAGGCGGCAAATGGGATTTATGGAGAAAACAGTGCAGGAAAAAGTAAGGTCCTTTATGGAAGAATATCATATGGCAGAGAAGGGGGACTGTATCTTGGCGGCGGTCTCTGGGGGGGCGGATTCCCTCTGCATGCTGATGGTGCTTCTCGCCCTGCGGCAGGAGAGAGGCTATGGGCTGTGCGCAGCCCATGTGGAGCATGGGATACGGGGGGAAGAGAGCCAGAGGGATGCGGCGTTTGTGGAAGGCTACTGCAGGGAGCATGGAATCCCGGTGAGGGTTTACCGCTGCCAGGCGGCAGAGTATGCCAAGGAGCAGAGGATGACCTTAGAGGAAGGAGCCAGGCAGCTGAGGTATGGCTTCCTTCGGCAGGCGGCGGCGGAATTTGGGGCGAATAAAATTGCGGTGGCTCATAATCGAAATGACTGTGCGGAGACCATGCTGTTCCACTTGGCAAGGGGAAGCGGGCTGCGGGGGCTGCAGGGAATCCTCCCGGTGCGAGGGGAGGTCATCCGCCCCTTGCTTTGCGTGGAGCGAAGGGAAATCGAAAGCTTCCTGCAGGAGAAAGGCCAGGCGTATTGCCATGACAGGACCAATGAGGAGCTTAAGTATGCCAGGAATAAAATACGCCGCCTGATTTTCCCTGTTCTGGAAGAGGTGAACAGCCAGGCAGTGGCCCATATGGGGCAGGCGGCCTGCGCAGTGTCAAAAGCCTTGGAGCTGGTGGACGCCCTTGTTCAGGAAGCGGAAGAGAACTATGTCAAAAGGCAGGGGCAGGGCATTTTCATTTCCCAGGAAGTTCTGTCAGAGAAGGATTTGCTGTGTGCGTCGCTGCTCCATAAGTCATTGTCCGAGGCGGCAGGCAGCAGCCGGGATATCACTGACGCCCATGTAAGGCAGGCCTTCCAGCTGTTTGGAAAGCAGGTGGGCAGGAAGCTGTGCTTCCCTTATGGCCTGGAGGCGGAACGCACCTATGGGGGAATCATAATCATGAAAAAAAAGCAGGTAGCCTTCCAGGAGGAGTGGGTCCTCCCGCCGGAGGGAATGTTGGAGATTCCCGCCCTTGGCTATCGGATTTGTACGAAAATAATGGGAAATTTGCATGAAATTGGAGAAATTCCAAAAAAAATGTATACGAAATGGTTAGATTATGATAAAATAAAAGGAATCATGCGATTGAGGACCCGGAGGCCAAAAGATTTTTTTGTCATCAGCGCAGATGGGAAGAGAAAAAAGCTGAAAAATTACCTGATTGACGAAAAGGTGCCGAGACAGCAACGGGACAGCGTGTTGCTGTTAGTGGATGAGGAGCATGTCCTCTGGGCGCTTGGCTGGCGTATCAGCGAAGACGTAAAAGTCACAGAACACACCAAGAGGATTCTTGAAATACAAGTGCAGAGGGAAATCCCATAAGGGGGATTTCTTAGGGTACAGCCATTATGGAGGAAATATTCATGGGTGAGAAGGTTCATGTATTAATTTCAGAGGAAGAAGTAGAGAGAAGGATTTGTGAGATGGGCAGGGAAATCAGCGGCCATTACCAAGGAGAAGAGCTGCATTTAGTCAGCGTGCTCAAGGGCGGGGTGTTTTTCACCTGCGAGCTGGCCAAGCGGATAGCCGTGCCGGTGTCCATTGACTTTATGTCAGTGGCAAGCTATGGGAACGGCACTGAATCCAGCGGCGTGGTGAAGATCATCAAGGATTTGGATGAGGCGATAGAAGGGAAGCATGTGCTGGTAGTGGAGGATATTGTGGACTCTGGCAGGACATTGAGCTATTTGTTGGAGAATTTAAAGCGCAGGAACCCCAAGAGCCTGAAGCTGTGCACGCTGTTGGATAAGCCGGAGCGCCGCGTCACGGAAGTGCATGTGGACTACACCGGGTTTGAGATACCGGATCAGTTCGTGGTGGGCTATGGGCTGGACTATATGCAGCGTTACAGGAACCTCCCCTATGTGGGAGTGGTGGAATTGGATAGTTAGGAGGCATAAAGACATGAATACACATAGACGTTACCGGGCATTCGGGATGTATGTGGCAGTGATTTTAGTTTTGGCGCTGCTCTGGATGCTTCGGGACAGCGCTTCTGGGTTTGGGCAGGGCTCAGCCTATACGTATGCGCAGTTTGAGTATGATTTGCAGAAGGGGAACGTGGCCTCTGTCACCATTTCCCAGAACCGGGAGGTGCCAAGCGGCGAAGCGGAGATTGTCAGGGACCCAGAGATTGGCACCGGCAATGTGAAAGTGCTCTACGTGTCCGATATCAACGATTTGCAGGAGACGATGAAAGAGTATGGTTTTGAGGATTATGTGGTGCGGGAGATGCCAGAGGAGAACTGGCTGATTTCCCTGCTGCCCACGCTGGTGCTGTTTGCAGTGCTGTTCGTCTTCTATATTATGATGTCGAACCAGGCAGCGGCTAGCTCTAGCGGCGGCAGCCGGATGATGAATTTTGGCAAGAGCCGCGCCAGGATGACCACAGATGAGGACAAGAACATGACCTTTGCCAAGGTCGCTGGCTTGAAAGAAGAGAAAGAGGAGTTAGAGGAGTTGGTAGACTTTCTGCGGGCGCCTAGGAAATACACGAAGCTTGGGGCAAGGATTCCCAAGGGCGTGCTTTTGGTGGGCCCTCCGGGGACGGGCAAGACCCTTTTGGCAAAGGCTGTGGCGGGGGAGGCAGGCGTGCCTTTCTTTAGCATTTCTGGCTCTGATTTTGTGGAGATGTTCGTGGGCGTGGGCGCATCCCGCGTCCGTGACTTATTTGAGGACGCTAAGAAAAATGCTCCCTGCATCGTATTCATTGACGAGATTGATGCCGTGGCAAGGCGGCGGGGGACTGGCATGGGCGGCGGCCACGACGAGCGCGAGCAGACCCTGAACCAGCTTCTGGTGGAAATGGACGGCTTTGGGGTGAATGAGGGGATTATCGTCATGGCAGCCACGAACCGGGTGGATATTTTAGACCCGGCTATCATGCGCCCAGGCCGTTTTGACCGGAAGGTGCATGTGGGAAGGCCGGATGTGGGCGGCAGAGAAGAAATACTCAAGGTCCACGCAGGCAACAAGCCCCTAGGAGACGATGTGGACCTCAAGCAGATTGCCCAGACTACGGCAGGGTTTACCGGAGCGGATTTAGAGAACCTCCTGAATGAAGCGGCTATTTTCGCAGCCAAGGAAGACAGGGGCTATATTGTGCAGAACGATATCCGCAAGTCTTTTGTAAAGGTGGGGATTGGGTCGGAGAAGAAGAGCCGCATCATCACTGACAAGGAGAAGCGGATTACGGCTTACCATGAGGCGGGGCATGCCATTCTGTTCCATGTGCTGCCGGATGTGGGGCCGGTGTATTCTGTGTCCATCATCCCTACGGGCGTGGGAGCGGCGGGCTATACCATGCCCCTGCCGGAGCGCGAGGAGATGTTCAATACCAAAGGCAGGATGCTGCAGGAGATTATTGTGGATTTAGGAGGGCGCGTGGCGGAGGAGATGATATTTGACGACATCACCACCGGCGCCTCCCAGGACATCAAGCAGGCCACCAGCGTGGCGAAGGCCATGGTGACGAGATACGGCATGTCAGAGAATGTGGGATTAATTAATTATGCAAATGATGACGACGAGGTGTTTATAGGAAGGGATTTAGCCCATACTAGAGCTTATGGAGAGAATATTGCGGGAATCATTGACCAGGAAATCAAGCGCATCATTGACGAGTGCTATAAGAAATCCAGGAGCATCCTGCTTGAGCACGAAGGCATCCTCCATAGGTGTGCAGAGCTTTTGTTGGAGAAGGAAAAAATCAGCCGGGATGAGTTCGAAGCGCTATTTGAGGGGTGATTTGTGCAATATTTTGTGGGTTTTTGAGAAGCGAGGAAAAAAGTGTTATGCAAACCCTACAAAATTGACATTCAAATTTTGTGAAGTTTGTGCACACTTATTTCCGATTCTGTGGTACTATAATATTCGTAAAAACCCCCAATACATTATATATAGTTTTTGCTATACCCCATAGTAAAAATACCTTCTCCTAAAAGGCAGCTCTTTGTAGCTGCCTGTTTTTTTGCCTTATAGGATTCGGGCGCCAAAAGGTCTGGATTTCCCTTGCAGGCCAATTGCTTTCTCTTTTGCCGTCATGTCTGGCGGCTCAAATTAATCCCCTTCAGATTCTGCTGAATTTTGCCAGAGATATTGATTAATATGGGATAATCCGATAAAATAGAAGAAGGCCATAGATTTTTTGAAAATAAAAATTCGGGAAATTCGGAAAGTGTGAGGGATATTCCGTCGCACACCGCCAAAGTGCGCAGATTGGAGGAGGCCATGAGAGAATTTTCTATTTATGAATTAAATCAAAAACAACAATACATGATGCAGATGCGCCCGCTGCTCCGCAAGCATGCATTGTTTTCAGATGGGACAAAGGACTATAGGAATCCGCCGGAGCCAGAGGAGAATGGGGAAGTAGAGCTTACCTTCCGCTCATCCAAGAATAATGTGGATATTGTATGGCTGTGCAGCGGGGATGGGAAGTTTCCCATGAAGAAGCAGGAGAGCCAGGGAGAGTTTGATTATTACAAGATAAAAGTGCAGCTGGGGACGGAGCCTTACCGTTACCATTTTGAGCTGGCTGCAGGCATGCTCCACTGCTGCTATGACCGCATGGGGGTCAGTTCCCAAGTGCGCCCGGAATATGACTTTATGATTGTCCCAGGATTCTCCACGCCTGATTGGGCGAAAGGGGCGGTGATGTACCAGATTCTGGTGGACCGTTTCTGCTCCGGGGATCCTGACAATAATGTAGAGACGAACGAATATTATTATATCAAGGTATACAGCCAGCATGTGGAGGATTGGGACAAATGCCCGGCGGATTTTGGCGTGGGGGAATTTTACGGCGGGGATTTGACCGGTGTCTTGCAGAAATTAGATTACCTTCGGGATTTGGGGGTTGAGGTCTTGTATTTTAACCCGCTGTTCGTGTCGCCTTCCAACCATAAATACGACATCCAGGATTACGATTACATCGACCCCCATTATGGGAAAATTATAGAGGATGGCGGGGAACTGCTGAGCCCTGGGGACACGGACAATACCAGGGCGACCAAGTACATCAAGCGGGTGTCAGACCGCAGGAACTTGGAGGCCAGCAACGAGCTGTTTGCCGAGCTGATTGCGGAAGCCCATAAGCGCGGCATGCGGGTCATCTTAGACGGCGTGTTCAACCATTGCGGCTCCTTCAATAAATGGCTGGACAGGGAGCTGATTTATGAGAAGGAGCTGGGGTATGCCACTGGCGCTTATATCTCAGAGGACAGCCCGTATCGGAATTTCTTCCAGTTTCATGACGAGAACCGCTGGCCCTATAACGCCACTTACGATGGCTGGTGGGGGCATGACACCTTGCCTAAGCTGAATTATGAGGGATCCCAGGAATTATACGACTATATCTTGGACATTGGCAGGAAATGGGTCTCTGCGCCCTTTTATGCAGATGGCTGGCGTTTGGACGTGGCGGCTGATTTGGGGCACTCTGTGGAATTTAACCACCAGTTCTGGCGGGATTTCCGCAAGGCGGTAAAAGGGGCGAACCCAGAGGCCATCGTCCTGGCAGAGCATTATGGGGATCCTGTGGAATGGCTGCGGGGAGACCAGTGGGACACAGTGATGAATTACGATGCCTTTATGGAGCCCCTGACCTGGTTCCTGACTGGGATGGAAAAGCACAGCGACGGCTACCGGCAGGATATGCTGGGGAATTTCCAGAATTTTGAGGGCGCCATGAATTATTATATGACCCGGTTTATGACCCCTTCCCTGCAGTGCGCCATGAACGAGCTGTCCAACCACGACCATTCCCGTTTCCTGACCCGCACCAACCACAAGGTGGGCAGGGTGAACAACTTAGGGAGTGCGGCGGCGGGGGAAAATGTCAACAAAGGGGTGATGAAGGAGGCCGTGGTGGTGCAGATGACATGGCCTGGGGCTCCCACCATCTATTATGGGGATGAGGCCGGCGTCGTGGGATTTACAGATCCGGACAATCGCAGGACCTACCCTTGGGGGCGGGAAGACCAGGAGCTTTTGGATTTCCACCGAGACATTATTCGGATCCATCGGGAGAACGAGGCTCTGCGGACAGGCTCTTTGAAGTTCTTGGGGGGAGAGCACCAGGTGATGTGCTATGGGCGCTTCAACCGGCAGCAGCAGTTCATTGTGGTCATCAACAATGACTATGTGGAGCGGTTTATGGAATGGAGGGTCTGGCCGGCGGGGCTGGAGCGGGAGACCCGTCTGGAGCGGCTGATTATGACCCGCCCGGAGACTTATATCCTGGAGGCGGAGATTTACGAAGTCCATGACGGGCGGCTTAAGATAAACCTTCCGCCTAATACGGCGGTTATCCTGAGGAATATTGGGAAATAAGGAAAGCAGGCGCATTGGGAAGTGGTTTCCCATGCGCCTGCTTTTTTTCGCTGTTTTTTTATTTCATTTTTTTCTGGAAAAAGCTGTCGATGTTCTCTTTGATTTCTTCCTGCTTCATGCTCTTGGGGAGATATCCTGCGGGCTTTAAGGCTATCACGTTTTGGATGCTCTCCTTATCCACCCGGCTCGTAAGGAAAATTACGGGGGTGTCTGCAAGCCCTTCTTCCGCCCGAATCATCTCCAATACTTGCCGCCCATCGCAGACAGGCATCTCATAGTCCAGCAGCACCAAATCCGGCCGGTCCAGGGTCATGCTGCGGATGGCGGCGACGCCGGAATTGGCGATTGTGACCCGGTAATCTTTGTCTAAAAGGTCTTTCATGGCCTTTTGCATCACTAAGGAATCATCCACCACCAGGATGCTCTTCTTGCGGAAGAAGCTGTCGATGTTCTCTTTGATTTCCTCCTGCTTCATGCTTTTGGGGAGGTAACCGGTAGGCTTTAAGGAAATCACATTCTGGATGCTCTCCTTATCCACCCGGCTTGTGAGGAAAATCACGGGTGTGTCCGCAAGCCCCTCCTCCGCCCGAATCATTTCCAATACCTGCCGCCCGTCGCAGACAGGCATCTCATAATCCAGCAGCACCAAATCCGGCGGGTCCAGGGTCATGCTGCGGATGGCGGCAACGCCGGAATTGGCCAGAGCCACATTGTAATCCTGATCCAGCAAATCCTTCATGGCTTTTTGCATCACCAGGGAGTCATCCACCACCAGGATTCGCTTCTTGTTGCTTTCCCCTTGGCTTTCAAGGTATTTCTTTATTTCAGACATTGCATTTTCTTCCTTGATGGAAGGGCCTACCGTTTCCTTCAGCAGGTGCGGCGCCATAGCGCAATAGGCAAAGTAACCTTCCCCCGTGTCAAACAGAAGGCTGCATTGGGGGTTGTTTTTCTCAAAGGCTTTTTGGAAAAGCGGGTATGTCAGCAGGTTCTCCTCTTTCACCTCAGACATCTCAGCGGATGGGAACTGCAGCTGGATGCGTTTCACAAACTGCTGCGCCGTATAGCGCATGACGTTCATCATCATGGCGTCCAGCTTCACGGATTGGATTCCCATAACCTGGCCAAGGGTGGTGGTCAGGAGCTTTTCCTCAAAGACTAAGAAAATCTCGCTCCGCTCGTTATTCTTTGTGCCATAGGCCAGCCGGTAATAAATCCCTTTCCCAAATTCTTCGCCCCCATAGTTCTCGCTGATAACCCGGGCGTTTAAATGGAACATATCCTGCAGCAGTTGGATGATAATCCTCTTCATAGTCACCTGATGCTCTTCTGGCAGGATGCCTTCCCATTTGCTGGTTGCCTTCCCCGCAATTGCCCGGTCTTCTGTCAAAATATGCCCGATAAGCCAGCCAGCGCATACGCCTAAGAAATGCCTGATTGAGTCAGGGGAGTAGTCTGTCTGCTGGAGTTCCCTTTCCACTTCGGGAAGCGTCGTTTTCCGAAAGTTGTCATGGATGCGCCGATGTGTTTCATATCCAATGTATCCAATAGATGCCATGTAGACTTCCTCTTCTGCGAAATGCTTCATGGCATGCTCTTTGAAATATTTAATCCCTTCCTGATAGGCCCATTTTTGCTTTGCGTCCTCTTCGTTATATGCAAGAAGTTTGTTCATAATGCTGAAAAGCTTCCGATGTTCCCGGTCAATGATATCTACGCCGATTTTAAATCGGTCGCTCCATATGAATTGGTTGCTGTTCATCTGATCCTCCTTAATGATTATGAAATAGTAAAGGTAAATAACTGTTAGATTTATAAGTGAAAGGGCTGTACGGACAGGAAGCCAGCAAATCTTGATGGATTCCTGGCTTCCTGCAATGTTAGTGTCTTGTCTCGCTGATGATTAGCCAAACTTACTTGTCTATTCGCCCATCTGCTGCGTTAGATTTTCTAGCCGCAGCCACCGCTACGCCATCGAAAATCTGCCTTGCAGATGAACGGATATCCTGTGCAGTTTTGACAAATATCAACGAGCCAGTACACTAGGCTTTCCTAAGATAGAATTATAACATAAGTGGTGCGTTTTTTCAATAAGAAACCGAATGAGCCGAAAAATTACTGACAAAAGGTTCCATACATGATAAAATAAAATTGGTTTGCCTTGGCAAAACGTAAAAACGCCGGCATTTCGCCGCCAAAGCGGCGGGCCAACAAAAGGGAGGCTTTTATGGTAGACAAGTTAACGTTTATGGAAACACTGCGTTCCGTGCAGGAAATCGCAAGAGCCAGCGCTGAGCCGATGACAAGGGAAGAGGTGCGCTCATATTTTGAGGGGATGGAGCTTTCTTGTGAGCAGCAGGAGCTGGTATGGAAATACCTGCAGGCTCCCCAGGGGGCTTTTATCCAGGAAGGTGCCAAGGAGGCAGGCCATAAAGGGCAGGATGCATCCAGCGGCAGCCCCAAGAAGAAGCGTCATTCCCAGCTATTCCAGCTATACCTTAAGGAGATTGAGGGAGTCCCAGCAGTCTCCAAGGCGCAGCAAGAGGCGCTGTATGGCAGGCTGCTTGCGGGAGAGAGGGAGGCTATAGGGGAAATCTCTGGCCAATGGCTCGGGAAGGTGATAGAGATTGCAGAGGGCTATGCCACAGAGAATGCCTTGCTGGAGGATTTGGTGCAGGAGGGGAATATGGGTCTTCTGATGGGAATGGAGGCGCTTCTGGGCAGGGGCGGAGCCATGGGAGCCCAGGCGGCGGAAGCGGAGTTGGAAGCTTCGGCCAAGAAGGCCATTGAGGATTACCGCCAGCAGGCGGAAGGGAATGGCAACGCAGAGAGCGCCATCCTTGCGAAAGTCAACTTGCTCCATGAAGCCCAGAAAAGGCTGGCGGAGGAAAATGGCACAATGCCTACATTCCAGGAACTTGCAGAGTACACGAATATGCCTGTAGCGGAGATTATGGATATCTTATCTCTGCCGAAGGAGACGAAATAGCGCATGGCAGCAGAAAGAGAGGTGATAGGCATATGGATTTTGGCCCAATCGAATATACGGTGGCAAGGATTGACGGGGACTACGCCTACCTGCAGCGGCTAGACAATCCCCAAGAGGAGCTGAAGTGTGTCGCAAGGGCATTGCTTCCCCCGGAAATAACCGAAGGCGCAATGCTCCACTACGAAATGATGGAATACCGCATGATGTAGGCAAAACGATGCGTCATTCTCCAGTCCTGCTTGATGAGTCCTGAGTGACAAGCAGCCTGTGCATCAGTGGGGGGATGGCATATGCGGGCTGCGGATAACCGGCTGGATTTGCTTTCCCTTCAGCGCGCAGTCAATCGTTTCCGGCAGCAGCTCCGTGAACGCAGTCATGGAGTTTGGCTTGGCCTGGTAATCGTCCTGCCCAAAGGGAACGAAGTAAATGTTCTTCGTATTCAGGAGGATGCCGATATTTTTCAGGTTCATCCCCAGCGCATCATTGGTGGAAAGGGAAAGCACAAGCGGCCTGTTGTTGCGCAGGTGGGATTTCGCCGCCATCAGCACCGGAGTGTCGGAAATCCCGTTCGCCAGCTTGGACAGGGTGTTCCCGGTGCAGGGGGAAATGACCAAGATATCCATCAGCCCCTTAGGGCCGATGGGCTCTGCCCCTGGGATGGTGGTGATGGGCTCCTTCCCTGTCAGCTCCCTTGCCCGCTTTAAGAAATCCTTGCTGTCGCCGAACCGGGAATCCAAAGTGGAGGCGTTGGTGGAGAAGACAGGCAGGAGGCTTGCCCCAGTTTCTTTTAACCCTTCCAATGCATGGAAAATTTTCTCGTAGGTGCAGAAGGAACCGGTAAACCCGATTCCAATTGATTTGTCATGAAAATCATAAGCCATAGTCTGAAATCCTTTCTATCGTCTTGCCGATAACTTGCCCGGCGGCTGCGGGAGAGAACCTTCCAGGTATTCCCGGGAGCCGGAAATAGGGCAGGAGGTACCGTTCGGAGGTGTCGGGCGGGAAGCCAAAAGGCGCAGAGGCAATATCAAAAATGTGGCAGGCGCTTGGGAGCATCTGCAGCAGCCTTTGATCCAGCACATGGGATGGGATGGTATTGATGAGGAGGCTCAAAGTGGGGAGCGTTTTGGGGAGGGCGGAGGCCGTCAGGGTGCGAAGCCCATTTTTTTCTGCCTCCGCTTTCCTATCCAATTCCCATTCCAGTACGGAAATGCTATCGCAGAGCGGGCGCAGAATCCTTCCGATTGCCGAGCCGCAGCGTCCGTATCCCAATAGCAGCACATGGGACGAGGACAAGGAGAAAGGGGTCTGCCGGATGATTTCAGACAGGAGCCCTTCCGCAGTCAGCAAGGCGTTTGCGGCGGCATATTCCTCAGATTGGCATAGTGGAAATGGTTTGCATTGCTTTTGCAGCAGCGGCGTTTCTATTTCTGGGCCGATGCTGTGCGCCGCCAGGATTTGGCCTGGGGAAAGGGAGTCCCACAGGTCGGCCAGCCGGCAGGGAGCCTGCTGTGTGATTGCCTGGAACAGGCAATCCCTGTCTTTGGTCAGGGGCGTTGGCAGAAGGATTACGCCTGCGCCCTGAATGGCCTGAGAAAGGCTTTCAGCATTTTTCACATTGTTCCGATAAGGGAAGTCCGGGGTATGGAAGCAGGCAGCCTGCCAGCCAGCAGAAAGAAGGTATTCTGCGCAATAGCATTGCCGCAGATCCCCGCCCAGGATAGCAATGGATTGTATTGCCATAATCTGCCTCCGATTTCTGTCATCCCTACAATATATGTGAAACTGGAAAAAAGGTGTTTGAAAAATCAGCTTGATTATTCTGGAGAAAGGCTGTAAGATATAGGTGGCAATGAGAGGCTGCATGATTTCAATTCACTAAGGAGATTTTATATGATGTATGAAATGAAGCCAGAATATTTTACAGGGATTGAGGAAATTGACCAAGAGCATGCAAGGCTGTTTGAATTGGCGCAGGAGACCTACGATTTGCTCAATGATGATTTCCTGCAGGATAAAACGGAACAGCTGATACATTTAATATCGGAATTGATTGATTATACCAAGACGCATTTCTCCCATGAGGAGGCATATTTAGAGGGCATCCATTACGCAGATTTAGAAAGGCACAGCGCCCAGCACCGCAGGTTTGAGGACAGCCTGCTGGAGTTTGATTTGGACTCTGCGGAAAATGACTACGAGGAACAGAACAAGGTCGTGGAGGAGATTTTAGAATTCCTGGTGGGCTGGCTGGTGTCCCACATTTTAAAAGTGGACATGCTTTATGTCCAGGCATGGATGGATCATGCGCCAAAGGGCAGAGATTAGGGAAAGGCAGGAGGAAAACATTTTGAAGGAAGAAACTGTGATTGTCCTGGATTTTGGAGGGCAGTATAACCAGCTGATTGCCAGGCGGGTACGGGAATGCAATGTGTATTGTGAAATCATGCCCTACACTGCAAGCCTGGAGCAGATAAAAGCCATGGAGCCTAAGGGAATCATTTTTACGGGAGGCCCAAACAGCGTGTATGAAGCATCGTCCCCCCGCTGCTCTAAGGAAGTCTTTGGCCTGGGCATTCCCGTGCTGGGGATTTGCTACGGCTCCCAGTTAATGGCGCATCTGTTGGGGGGCGCCGTGAAGACCGCCCCTGTCAGCGAATATGGGCATACAGAGGTGGAGTTCGACACATCAGATGTGATGTTTGAAGGCGTGTCCCCTAAGGGCATTTGCTGGATGAGCCATACGGATTACATTGCTGAGGCTCCCGAAGGATTCTGTGTCACGGCGCATACCCAAGCTTGCCCCGTGGCCGCCATGTCCTGTCCCGAGAGAAAGCTGTACGCAACCCAATTCCACCCAGAGGTCATGCACACCCAAGAGGGGATGAGGATGCTTGGAAATTTCGTCCACAAAATATGCGGCTGCAAAGGCAATTGGAAGATGGATTCTTTCGTGCAGGATTCCATCCAAAGCCTGCGCCAGAGGATTGGGGGTGGCAAGGTGCTCTGCGCCTTGTCCGGCGGCGTGGATTCTTCCGTGGCCGCAGTCCTTCTCTCTAAGGCCGTCGGCAAGCAGCTGACCTGCGTCTTTGTGGATCATGGCCTCCTCCGTAAAGATGAGGGAGACGAGGTAGAGGCTATCTTTGGCCCTAACGGCTCCTATGAGCTGAACTTTGTCCGTGTAAATGCCCAACAGAGGTATTACAGCAAGCTCAAGGGCATAGAGGAGCCGGAAGAGAAACGGAAAATCATAGGCGCAGAGTTTATCCGTGTCTTTGAGGAAGAGGCAAGGAAAATCGGTAAAGTGGATTTTTTGGTACAGGGCACTATCTACCCGGACGTCATCGAGTCCGGCCTAGGAAAATCCGCCGTCATCAAGTCTCACCACAATGTGGGCGGCCTCCCAGACGTGGTGGACTTTAAAGAAATCATAGAGCCCCTGCGCTCCCTCTTCAAGGACGAGGTGCGCAAGGCAGGCCTGGAGCTTGGCATCCCGCCGCACCTGGTATTCCGCCAGCCCTTCCCAGGCCCAGGCCTCGGCGTCCGCATTGTCGGCGAAGTGACGGAAGAAAAGGTGAAAATTGTCCAAGAGGCAGTCGCCATCTACCGCGAAGAAATCGCCAAAGCAGGCCTGGACAAGGAATTAGGCCAGTACTTTGCCGCCCTGACAAACATGCGTTCCGTAGGGGTCATGGGGGATTTCAGGACCTATGATTATGCCGTCGCCCTACGAGCCGTGAGCACGTCCGACTTCATGACGGCAGAGGCTGCGCCAATCCCCTGGGAGGTACTGCGCAAAGTCACCAACCGAATCGTAAACGAAGTCAAAGGAGTGAATCGGGTACTGTATGATTGCACTGGGAAACCACCTGGGACGATAGAGTTCGAGTAACGGACACTGTTAAAGGGTAATAGTCACTTCCCTAAAGGGTAAGAAATCTGTTTCCCCTTGAA
>CAOKUK010000024.1 GCA_948472595.1 uncultured Eubacterium sp. | reverse complement strand
GACAGGGATTTCTTTTTTTGTCTCTTCCCGTTCCTTGTCCGTTACTCCTAGCCCAGCCGGATAAAGCGCATATACTTCATCCAGAAAATACTTTCCATATGCCAAGAGATATACCTCTATGGAACACGACACAGGATCAACAATCCAGTATTCTTTGACACCCGCCTTTTCATAGAGGTCTTTTTTATAACCCCTGTCATTTTTGGCGGTGCTGGGGGACAGAACCTCCACTACCAGGTCAGGTGCGCCATGGATGCCGTCTGGCTTAATAATATCCTTGTTGCAGATAATCATTGCATCTGGGATTACATTATCTTTCTCCGTAAGGAAAACATCTACGCCGTCAGTAAATGTCTTACATGTTTTCCCTTTTAGGTAGCTTCGGAAAATGTGGTAGATATTTCCAGATACCCGGTTATGGTTTACCGATGGGCGCAGCGACATGAGGATAATTTGCCTGTTTAGTTTCTCCTCCCAGGGTTCTTCCTGGTATGCTAAGTTTCCATCCATATTTTAGGCTCCTTATTTGATAAAGAATTATTTCATATATTTACAAAATGACATACATTGCATGTGCTATGATTATAACTTATGAATCATTATTTGCCAATTTTTTAGGCAGACGTTTTTAATAGCATTTTTTACAGGCTCTACGCCCCATAGCCTCTGCCTCTTGTCTTGTTACTTGGTAAGGGTCGCTCCTATTGCTGCAGGAAGACTTAGAATGGTATTTCTTCCCGGTGGCATCAATCCATACCATGTCAGCAGATGGCTCAGCCAGGGCAGGCGCTTCTGGTGTGGCTTCAGGCTCATTTTCACTTCCTTCTGGTGTGGAAGGTTCATTATTGCTGGGATCCCCTTCTTCTGTAGCTTCAAGCTCCGAGGAGGTTTGGCTTATTTCCCCAGTTGCAATATTGATTTGGTAATTTCCGGTCACAGTGCCAGAAAATAAGATATTAGCGTCAAGCTCTTCTCCCTCTACATAGTCATAAATGACAATGTCTAATGTGTCAGAAGAAACTTTGGTGAGCTTATTTGTAGTGCCCAATGTAAAATTGACAATGGCGTGTATCTCATCATCCGATTGGAAATAGGCGTTATAATATTCCAAGGCATATGCTTGTATTTCTTTTGCAGTAGCAACACGTGCAAGTCGCCATTTTCCAATGGTGTCTTCGTGTATGCTTTCGGAGAAAGTGACATTTACATCCCCGTCAATTACTTCTGGCGGGGCTTCTGGATCTGTTTCGGCGCCCTCTTCCTCAGAAAATTTTTGGTTCTGGGCATTTTCTTGTGAATATTAGTTTAAAACAATATAGTATAAATTCCTATCTGTGTATAATTATATGTGCTTCTGTAACCAAGGGGTATTTCAATTTAAGTGCATTGAAATACCCTCCTTTCCAGCATTTGGGTATTGGCTTCCTTACATCCACCCTGTAACCCCCCACTTGCTTTGCAAGCGCCATTCGGTAAAGGGGTTGACAGGCTCACTGGCTCCCTTTTGACGTAATTGCAACACGTGTTACACGTATTGCCAAACAAAAAAACACGTGTCGTACATATTCATTTCAAATGATATTTTAAGGATAAAGCATCTCATTGCTAGGCGAAGCGCTGCCGTGCAATCTGGCGGCGCTGCAATATCTGTTGCCATATCCATATGATTAAAACACATCCTTGCAATAGACCCGAAGAAAGAAAAGGACAAGGTTATTTCTGAAAACCTGGATCTCATTATGAAGAAGTAATATGCAGATACGAAATTATCCGAAGGGGGAGTGCAACCTCAGCGCATCCTGCGCAAGCCGAGGCAGGCAAAGAGATTGAGGAAGGAGGGTGCCGTGAAAAATGGGCGCCAAAAACAAAAATGGAAGCAAAGGGGCTCGAACCCTTGGCCTCCCGCTAGTCAGGCGAGCGCTCATCCCAGCTGAGCTATGCTTCCATGACATACATTATAACATGAATGCCCCATTTTGAAAAGGGCAATTATGAACAAATTTTCCAAAAAAGAGGAAAAACTTAAATTCTTTGGATTGGAGGGATAAAAATGGCGGATATTTTCACATTGATTGACGGGTACAAGGAACTCCTAGACAGGAAGCAGCTTTCTTAGGCCATGATTAACGCAGAACATGTTCAATGCTGTTTTTAGGATTTTGCAAAAGGTTTTTGCTATTTTTGCATGTGGGCGCCTGGCAATGGAAATTTTTTGATTGACAAACTTGGCATTGCCATGTATAATATACCAGGTATGGATAGGAGACTGTCATGAAGATAGAGTTAGCGGATGTCATTTTCGGTGAAGGCCGGGAAATGTCAGAAGAGGCGGAGATTGGCTTTCGGTCTTTTGATTCGAGGCTGGGGCGGTTTCCCATTGTGAAAAAAGAGCCATTTGCCATTCGGTTTGCGAATGAGGGCAATCGGCGGCTGCTGATACAGGGAGAGGCAAAGCTTACCATTGCAATTCCATGTGACCGATGCCTAGAGATGACAAGCCAGGCATTCCACCTGATGATTGATAAGGAAATTGACCTTACCGGTGAGAAGGAGGGGATGCGTATGGAGGAAATGGATTTCATGGCAGGGACGAATCTGGATGTGGATCAGCTTATTTTTGGAGAGATTCTGGTGAGCTGGCCAATGAAGGTTCTGTGCAGGGAGGATTGCAAGGGCATTTGCAGGAAATGCGGAGCCAATCTCAATGTGGCGGGATGCCAGTGCCCCCAAGCGGAGCTAGATCCAAGAATGGCGGCGCTCCAGGATATTTTTAACCAATTTAAGGAGGTGTGATTGATATGTCAATATGTCCCAAGAATAAATCTTCCAAGTCAAGAAGGGATAAGAGAAGGGCGAACTGGAAAATGACTGCCCCGACGTTGGTAAAATGCAGCAAGTGTGGGGAGCTGATGATGCCCCATAGGGTTTGCAGGAGCTGCGGAAGCTATAACAAGAAAGAGATTATTCCCCAGGATTAAGGAGAAGCCAGAGGGGGCTGTCGCATGGAGCATGGGATCGTGTGGTTATGGGCAAAGGATTGGAAGCCGCATAATTGCAGGAGGGTGCGCTTTATGCGACAGCCCCTTTTATCTTATAATGATTAGATGAAATAGCGAAGGAGGGAACGAAAATGAGACTTTTTAGCTTTGAGGGCGGCTTCATGCGCTCGATTTCCAAGTTTACGGACTGCATTTGCCTGAGCCTTATGTTTTTGGTTTGCTGCATCCCCATCTTTACTATAGGGACGGCAATGTCTTCCTTATATTATGCGGTGTATAAAGTCGTGCGCCATGACAGGGGCTATATTTTTCAAGAATACGTTTCTGCCTTCCGTGAGAATTTCAAGCAGACCGTTCCGGTATGGATGCTGGTGTTAGCGATTGGCGCCTGGCTGGGGGCGGACATGTATGTGGTGTTCCGTTTCACTCCCCCAGAGAGCCCATTGCGCTTGCTGTCCTACTTGTTCTTGATGGGGATTTTCGTGCTGCTTGCCTGGATGGCTTACCTGTTCCCCTACATGGCTCGGTTTGAGAATACCCGGAAGGCATGCATGAAGAACGCCATCCTGATGGCAGTTTCCCATCTCCCCACTACGGTGGCGGTGCTGGCCGTGGCGGCAGCCGCCCTGTTTGGGATGTATATGGTCTTTCCGTTTATCATTATGCTCCCGGCAGTCTGTTTTTGGATACAGAGCTTCTTTCTGGAGCGGGTGTTCCGGAAGTATATGAGCGAGGAGGACAGGGCTGCAGAGGATGAGAGAAACCAGGCGTATTAAGGGGGGCAGAGAAGCGGGGTCGGCGCAGCAGGGATGTTGTTTGCCGGCGCCGCTTTTTTATCTTATAGGAAAGACCATGCTTTATTAACGCATGAAAGTATAGACTTTCCTATAAGATAAAAACCCTCCGGGAGGATGCGCACGCAAATGCAGAGGAATTATGTCGCAAAAGCGACGCATTTGCGGCGCAGAATCCTGCAAAGCAGGATTCTTTTTTAATGACAAATGGCGGCCAAGCGGTTATAATCGTAGTATAAAAAATGGAGGAGGGCTTTTCGGATGGCAAAATATGTGATGGCGTTGGACGCCGGGACCACAAGCAACAGGTGCATCCTTTTTAACCCAAAGGGAGAGATGTGCAGCGTAGCGCAGAAGGAGTTCACCCAGTATTTCCCAAAGCCAGGCTGGGTGGAGCATGACGCCAATGAGATTTGGTCCAGCCAGCTGGGGGTTGCGGTAGAGGCGATGCAGAAGATTGGGGCTTCTGCAGGGGATATTGCCGCAATCGGCATTACGAACCAGCGCGAGACGACCATTGTATGGGATAAGGCCACGGGCGAGCCAATCTGCCATGCGATTGTGTGGCAGTGCCGCAGGACGTCGGAATATTGCGATTCCTTGAAAGAAAAAGGATTGGTGGATGTTTTCCGCAGGAAGACGGGGCTTGTGATTGACGCTTATTTTTCTGGCACGAAGCTGAAGTGGATTTTGGACAATGTGGAAGGGGCGAGGCAGAGAGCTGAGAGGGGGGAATTGCTATTCGGCACGGTGGAGACCTGGCTGATTTGGAAACTGACGAAGGGGGCGGCTCACGTGACGGATTATTCCAATGCGGCGCGCACCATGCTGTTTAACATCAATACGTTGGCATGGGATAGAGAAATCTTAGAGGAGCTTGATATCCCCGAGTGCATGCTGCCGCAAGCAAGGCCGTCAAGCTGCGTGTATGGGCTGGCAGACCCTGCCTTTTTCGGCGGCTCGATTCCGGTCAGCGGGGCGGCAGGCGACCAGCAGGCCGCATTGTTTGGGCAGACCTGCTTTACGCCAGGGGAGGCGAAGAACACCTATGGAACCGGGTGCTTCCTGCTGATGAACACCGGGCAGAAGCCCGTCTTTTCCAAGAATGGACTGCTGACAACCATTGCTTGGGGCATGGATGGGACTGTGGATTATGCATTGGAAGGCTCTATTTTCGTGGCGGGCGCCGCCATCCAGTGGCTCCGGGATGAGATGCGGCTGATTGACAGCGCGCCGGATTCGGAATATATGGCCAAAAAGGTGAAAGACACCAACGGATGCTATGTGGTGCCAGCCTTCACAGGCCTTGGCGCTCCTCATTGGGATCAGTATGCCAGAGGGATAATCGTGGGAATCACCCGGGGCGTGAACAAATACCACATTATCCGGGCTACGCTGGAGTCTGTGGCTTTTCAGGTCAATGACGTGCTGCAGGCCATGCGGGCGGATTCTGGCATTGCACTGAACTCCCTGAAAGTGGACGGCGGCGCAAGTGCGAACGATTTCCTGATGCAGACGCAGGCGGACATTATCAATGCCCCGGTAAACCGCCCTTCCTGCGTGGAGACGACGGCTATGGGCGCAGCTTACCTGGCAGGCCTTGCCGTGGGGTATTGGGCGAGCAAAGAGGAGGTTGTCAAGAACTGGGCCATTGAGCGGGCCTTTGTCCCTTCCCTTTCAGAGGAAGGGCGGGCTGAAAAAGTGAAAGGCTGGGAGAGGGCTGTGAAATATTCTTATGGATGGGCAAAAGAGGACTGATTTTATGGAAAAGGATGTGCGTGCAATATGTATGATGTGGTGATTATCGGCGCAGGCGTGTCGGGAGCCGCTTCTGCAAGGGAACTTTCCAGATACCAACTGAAGGTCTGTGTGGTGGAAAAAGAGGAGGATGTATGCTGCGGCACTTCCAAGGCCAACAGCGCCGTCGTCCATGCAGGCTTTGACGCAGACAGCGGCAGCCTGATGGCAAAACTGAATGTGGAAGGGAACGAAATGATGGAAGCGCTGTCTAGGGAGCTGGATTTCCCCTTTCAGAGGATTGGCTCCCTGGTGGTTTGCTTGAGCGAAGAAGAGCGCCCAGAGCTTTGCGCCCTTTACGAAAAAGGCATAAGGAATGGGGTAAAGGGCTTGCGCATCCTAGAGCGGGAAGAGCTGGTAAGGATGGAGCCCAATATTTCCGATGGGGCGGTGGCGGCGCTGTATGCGCCTACCGGGGGGATTGTGTGCCCCTTTGGCATGAATATCGCATATGCGGAAAATGCAGCCCAAAACGGCGTGGAATTCCGTTTTGACACGGAGGTGCTGGATATTCGGAGAGAGGGTGGCCATTGGCTGCTGCGGACTGGCAAAGGAGATTTGGAGGCGGCCTATGTGGTCAATGCGGCAGGCGTGTACGCAGACAAATTCCACAATATGGTGAGCGCCAAAAAGCTGCATATCACCCCCAGGAGGGGGGATTACTGTCTGTTGGACCGTTCTGTGGAGGGCTTTGTCAACCATACTGTTTTCCAGCTTCCGGGCAGGCTTGGAAAGGGCGTCCTGGTGACGCCCACAGTCCATGGCAACACGCTGGTAGGGCCTACGGCCATTGACATAGAAGACAAAGAGGGAACCAACACCACCCAGGCCGGCATAGAGGAGCTGATTGGCAAGGCTGGCCGTATTGTGAAGGGGGCGCCAATTAACCAGGTCATCACTTCCTTTGCGGGGCTGCGCGCCCACGAGGATGGGCATGAGTTTTGCATTGGGGAATTAGAGGATGCGAAAGGCTTTATCGACTGCGCAGGGATTGAGTCCCCGGGCTTAAGCAGCGCCCCGGCCATTGGGAAGATGGTGGCGGGCATTGTGCGAGCCGGATGCCATGCCAAGGAAAGCCCACATTTCGTAGGCGCCCGGAAGGGGATTGTAGACCCGAAGGCATTGTCCAGGGAGGAGCGGGCGGCATTGATCCGTGAAAACCCCGCCTATGGCAACATAATTTGCCGCTGCGAGATGGTCACGGAAGGCGAGATTTTGGATGCCATCCGCCGTCCTTTAGGCGCAAAATCCTTAGATGGCGTGAAGCGCAGGACCCGGGCGGGCATGGGCCGCTGCCAGTCAGGCTTCTGTTCTCCCAAAGTCATAGAAATCCTGGCAAGGGAATGGGGCGTGGATCCGTTGGAAATCACCAAATCCGGCGGGGCGTCCCGGATTATTGTGGGGAGGAATAAAGACGAGATTTAAGCAGCCGGAAAGCGAGGGAAAGAGATGTTGGAATATGACATTGTGGTGGTGGGAGGCGGGCCTGCAGGGCTTGCTGCGGCAATATCGGCCAAGCAGGCCGGCGTGGGTTCCGTCCTGGTATTGGAAAGGGACAGGGAGCTTGGCGGCATTTTAAACCAATGCATCCACAACGGCTTTGGCCTCCATACCTTCCAAGAGGAACTGACCGGGCCGGAATATGCGGCTCGGTTCATTGAGAGGCTTAAGGAAGAGCGGATTGCATATAAGTTAAACACGATGGTTGTGGAGGTGTCCAAAGACAAGATAGTGACTGCCATGAGCCGCAAGGAAGGGTTGTTTGAAATCCAGGCCAAGGCCATTATCCTGGCTATGGGGTGCAGGGAGCGTTCCAGGGGCGCTCTGAACATTCCGGGATACCGCCCGGCCGGCATCTATTCCGCAGGCACGGCGCAGCGCCTGGTGAATATGGAAGGCTATATGCCAGGCCGCGAGGTGGTAATCCTGGGGTCTGGGGATATTGGCCTTATCATGGCCAGGCGGATGACCTTGGAAGGCGCAAAGGTGAAAGTGGTGGCGGAGCTGATGCCCTACTCTGGCGGCTTGAAGCGGAACATCGTCCAATGCCTGGATGATTTCGGAATTCCGCTGAAATTAAGCCATACCGTTGTGGACATTGCCGGGAAGGAGCGGGTGGAGGGGGTTACCCTTGCCAAAGTTGGGAAAGACCGCAGGCCAATCCCGGGAACAGAGGAGTATTACCCTTGCGACACCTTGCTTCTGTCCTGCGGGCTGATTCCAGAAAATGAGCTGTCCCGAGGCATGGGGGTGGAGATGAGCCCGGTTACCTTTGGCCCCCTTGTGAACGAGTGTCTGGAGACAAATGTGGGAGGGGTATTTGCCTGCGGCAACGTGCTCCATGTCCATGATTTGGTGGATTTTGTGTCGGAGGAGGCCTCTGTGGCTGGAAAGCGCGCAGCTGAATATGTCCAAAGCGGCGCAAAACATCTGCAATCCAAAGGCCAAGACATCCCTATCCGGGCAGCTGGGGGCGTGCGCTACACGGTGCCTTGCACAGTCAACCCGGACAGGATGGACGAGGAGCATACCCTGCGTTTTCGGGTGGGGGATGTATACAAGGGCTGCTATATATCTGTGTATCTCAACCAAGAGAGGGTCATCCACAGAAAGCGCCCGGTTATGGCTCCGGGGGAAATGGAGGAGGCCATATTAAAGAGGGAGCAGCTCCTTGCGTTCCAAGGCTTGTCCCAGGTTACGGTGAAAATAGAAACCCAGTAAACCCAGCCGGGGACTTTCCATGGCGCAAGGCAATTTGCGGGCGGCTGATGCACTGCTTTGCGGAACAGTCACATTTGTGGAAGGAGATACAACATATGGAAACGAGAGAATTGATTTGTATTGGATGCCCTTTGGGGTGCCCCTTAAAAGTAGAGCTGGAAGGCGGCCGGGCAGCAGCTGTTACCGGGAATAGCTGCAAACGGGGGGACAGCTACGCCAGGAAGGAAGTGGAAAGCCCCACCCGCATTGTGACCAGTTCTGTGGCTGTGGAAGGAGGAAGCCTTGCGGCAGTGTCTGTAAAGACAAAAGAGGATATCCCGAAGGGGAAGATTTTCGAAGTCATGAAGGCCTTAAAAGGCGTAAAGGCGCAGGCGCCCATCCGTATCGGCGACGTCCTTCTTTCCAATGCGGCAGGCACGGGGGTAGATATTGTCGCTACGAAAAACGTGCCGTTATAGGGGCCAAGCACAATGATTCGCTTCCTGCATAAGATAGTGTATATGCAAAGGGGGCGTGGGTGCTTATGCGCTTTTGTGAATTGAAGGAAAAAGAGGTCGTCAATATCTGCAACGGCAAATGCCTGGGCTTTGTCGTAGACCTGGACATTGACCCCAGCCAGGGGAGAATCCTTGCCCTGATTATCCCAGGGTGCGGGAAAATGTGGAGCATGTTTGGCCGGGGGAGCGAAGTCGTCATCCCCTGGTGCCAAGTGGTGAAGATTGGCAGGGACGCCATTTTGGTAGAGATTCCCGAACCCAAGCCGAAATAATGTTGACAAGGGAAAAAAAGAAAGCTATACTAAAGAAAATATGACGGCTTGCAGGCCATCCGGCTGCTGTCTCGCCAGATGAGAGGCGCCGCTAAGGCTTGGCTCAATGGCTTGCAGCCGGGAGTTTCTGTCATTCGCTATTTCCAGCGCGCCATAAGGATGCCCTTATGGGCAGGCTTTGGCGGGAAATGGCGCCACACACAAATACGCAGGAGGAAATGCCATGAGATGCCCATTTTGCAGCAGCGACAATACCAGGGTCATTGACTCAAGGCCAGCCGAGGACAATTTCTCTATTCGCAGGCGAAGGCTTTGTGATGATTGCGACAAGCGTTTCACCACTTATGAGAAGGTGGAGTCCATTCCCCTGATTGTCATAAAGAAAGACAATAACCGGGAGCGTTACGAGCGGTCAAAGGTGGAGGCTGGGATTCTGCGGGCCTGCCACAAACGGCCTGTGTCCGTGGAGGATATTGACCGGATTGTGGAGGAAGTGGAGGTAAAGGTATACAGCCGCGCCCAGAAGGAGATTTCCAGTGCGGAAATCGGCGAAATCGTCATGAATATGCTCCAGGAGCTGGATCCGGTGGCATATGTGAGGTTTGCCTCAGTCTACCGGGAATTTAAGGACGTCAACACCTTTATGGATGAATTGAAGAAGATGCTGGATCAATAGGCCATGTGGTCAGAGTGATTTTGATAGAATGCAGGAGAGTTGGCATGCTACAGAGATTTTACCCCAATGAATATATGGATTCCGCCTATCAGATTGCATTTGCCCGCCTGTACCAGGAAGGCTACCGGGGGGTGATTTTCGATATTGACAATACCTTAGTCCCCCATGGCGCCCCTGCGGATGATAGGGCAAAATCCTTATTCGCCCAGCTGAAGGATATGGGCTACCAGTGCTGCCTTTTGTCCAACAACAAGGAGCCCCGGGTGAAGATGTTCAATGAAGAGGTGCAGGTTCAGTATATCTTCAAAGCGAAGAAGCCCAAAGTGTCCGGCTATGAGCGGGCAATGGAGCTGATGGGGACGGACAAATCCAATACCCTGTTCGTGGGGGATCAGATTTTTACGGATGTGTACGGCGCCAACCGGGCAGGCCTCTACACAATCCTGACGCGCCCCATCCACCCCAAGGAGGAGATACAGATTGTGCTGAAACGTCAGTTGGAGAAAATTGTGCTGTTCTTCTATTCCAAAAATAAGTGTTGAATTTTCCCTAATCTAAAGTATAATAAGGATAGAGCATAGGGCTATGCAAAATCTATGATGGAATATGGAGGAGAAGGATGAAGATAGCAATCGGAAATGACCATGCGGCGACGGATTTGAAAATGGAAATCATGGAATACGTCAAGGGCTTGGGCCATGAAGTGATCAATGTGGGGACGGACGGCCATGAGAGCTGCCATTACCCGGAATATGGCGAGAAGGCGGCCCGCCTTGTGGCAAGCGGGGAAGCGGACTGCGGCATTTTAATCTGCGGGACGGGCGTTGGGATTTCCCTGGCGGCCAACAAGGTGAAGGGGATTCGCTGCGGCGTGTGCTCAGACACCACCACGGCGCGCCTGATTAAAGAGCACAACAATGCCAACATGATATCCATGGGCGCCAGGATTGTGGGCGGCGAGCTGGCCAAGGATATCGTAAAATCATACTTAGAGGCGGAGTTTATGGGCGGCAGGCACCAGCTTCGGATAGATATGATACATAAGATAGAGGAAAATGAAAGGGTTTTCCAGAAAAAAGGTTGAAAAATGCGCCGAATTAGTATAAAATGAGAGAAATGTGGGGGCAAAGTGCGCCCACTTCTCAATGAATTTTGCAGAGCAGAGAGAAAACAGGGTAAAGGTGCCCAAATGCATTTTAAGGAGGAAAGCCAAATGATTTCAGCAGGAGATTTTAGGAATGGTATTACGATTGAGTTAGATAATAATATTTATCAGATTATTGAGTTCCAGCATGTAAAGCCAGGGAAGGGCGCAGCTTTCGTAAGGACGAAGCTTAAGAACATCAAGAGCGGCGGCATCGTGGAGAAGACCTTCCGCCCCACAGAGAAATGCCCCCAGGCCCGCATCGACAGGGCGGACATGCAGTACCTGTATTCCGATGGGGATTTGTTCCACTTCATGGATGTTGAGACTTATGAGCAGATTGCCCTGAACGCAGACGCAATCGGAGACACCCTGAAATTTGTAAAGGAAAATGAGATGGTGAAAATCTGCTCCCATAATGGGAATGTGTTCGCAGTGGAGCCGCCTCTGTTCGTGGAGCTGAAGATTACAGAGACAGAGCCGGGCTTCAAGGGCGACACAGCCACAGGCGCCACCAAGCCGGCGGTGGTAGAGACCGGAGCCACCGTATATGTGCCCCTGTTCGTGGAGCAGGAGGACGTGATTAAGATTGACACCAGGACCGGGGAATATTTGTCCAGGGTATAAGAGGCGGGGCCTCTGATTTTTAAATCAAAAGGCAGCATAGCTTTGCTTCCAGTCCAATTTGGATTTGGTTTCATGGCTATGCTGCCTTTTTTAGAGAAAAAATGAACCGAGCCGCAGGTTATTACAATGTATCAGTGAAGGGCAATCACTAGTGATGAGAGGTTGAAACATGGATGTTAGGCAATTGGAGCAGTGTATCCAGGAATATGGAAAAGATATTTATGCATTTTGCAGCCAGCTGACCCAGAACCGGCTGGAAGCGGAAGAGCTCTATCAGGATACTTTCCTGAAAGCCGTGGAACTCGCAAGGCAGATTGACAGCGGGAAGAACCCCAGAAGCTACTTGGCTTCCATCGCCCTGCGTATCTGGAAGAACCGAAGGCGGAAATATGCCTGGCGCAGCCGGATTGCAGGGACAGAGGAGCTGACAAAAGAAATAGCGGTGGGGACAGGCGCACAGGAGTTCTCCCCAGAGGAATTTGTCCTGCGCCAGGAGATGCAGGAACAGGTAAGGGCGGCAGTGGCGCGTTTGGAAGAACGCTACCGTATCCCCATTTACCTCTATTACACCCTGCAGCTGCCCATTGGCCAGATTGCAAAGGTCATGAAGCTCCCCCAGGGGACGGTGAAGAGCAGGCTGCATAAGGCGAGGAAGCTGCTGAAACAGGAATTGGAGGTAGTGTTCAATGAAGCATGAGACAGATATGGATCCATTATTAAGACAGGCCCTTTCCCCAGAAGATGAGCCGGGCGACTGGCTGAACCAGAAAATTTTAAGGCAGGCAAAGGAGAGAGAAGAAATGAAGAAAAGCTATAGGAAGAGAATCCCAGCAACTGCAATGATAGCGGCAGTCATCCTTTTCGTAGGGTCTGTGACCACTGTGGCTGCATGGAAATACTTGGCGCCGGAAAAGGTGGCGGAGGTGATGGAGGAGCAAGGCCTTGCGGCGGCCTTCCAAAGCGAAGATGCGGTTTCCCTCCATGAATCCCAGGAGCTTGGGGGGTATCGGGTCACCCTGCTGGGAATCTTGTCCGGCGAGAACCTGACACAGTACGTCAGCGCTGAGGATGCAGAAGGCATCCTGGATGGCCGCACTTACGTGGTCGCCGCCATTGAGAACCAGGATGGGAGCCCCAGGCCAGACGTCAGTGACGAGGCGTATGGCGCAGATCCCCTCTTCGTGTCTCCCCTGATTGAAGGGCAGGATCCCAATTGGTATAATATCGTCACGATGGACGGGGGCTATTCTGAGATTGTCCAAGATGGGATACAGTACCGCATTGTAGAGACGGACAATGTGGAAGCCTTTGCAGACCGCACGTTATACCTGGCGGTCTGCAGCGGAACCTTTTACGACCAGGAGGCTTACCGGTTTGACCCGGAGACAGGCCAGATAGCCAGAAATGAATCCTACGATGGCTTAAACGCCCTGTTCCGCCTGCCTCTGGATTCCGCCAAGGCAGACAAGGAAGCTGCGGAGGCCTATATAGAGAAGATAGAGCGGAATCTGTCAGGAGAAGCAGAAGACGGTGAAGATGCAGCTGCGCCGGAAGTGGAAACAGAAGAAAGCGCAGGCCTTGCCGCCAAGGTGGAAGGCTGGACAGAAAAAGAGCTGGAGGAAAATGCGGTTTTATTAGAGGAGCTGACCCAGGTCCTGAAGCCAGATGCAGAAGGGAACATCACGTATTCTTACCAGGTAGGGGAGGATGGCCCAGGCTCTTCCGGCACGGCTCCCATAGAGAGCTTTTTTGCAGAAGGGCAGAAGGGGATGTCGCCCTGCAAGCAAATCATCAGCGGGGATGAGAAAGAGGAAGCCGCCTACATTGAGACCTTTACCTTAAATGACGATGGGACGGTAACCTTAAAGATATACCAGTACGGAAAATAAAAAGGCTGTTTCCACAAAGGGCTGCACTCCATAGGGGTGCGGCTCTTCCCTGTCGGTGGGCAGGGTTCCAAAACGGATGGAACTGCTACGGAATCGCAATGGATAGAGAAATTTTTTTAAGAATCGTCAAAATGTCTATTGGCAAATGGGGCGAATTTCGCTATAGTAATGTGTGGAATGAAGAAAATGCCAGGCTTGGCGCAGGCAAATCTTTGGTTTTGGGCAGTGCGGTTAAGAGTTCGGCAGTGATGCAAGGTATCTGCTTTTAGCCTGGTAAAACATAAGACGTACGGAGAGAAATCGCCATGGAACAACTAGAAATCACATACCAACAATTAAAGGAAATGAAGGGAACCCCATACCTGCTGGTGGATATCCGAAGCGACGCTGCCGCATCTTACGGCATGGTGCCGGGCGCAGTGCATATGCCCTTGGAGCGGTTGGGGGATGGAGAGCCATTGAAGGCTTGCCAGGAGGCTTTTTTGCCAGCAGAAAAGGGCGGCTTAATGCGGCCAATCATCTTATACTGTGACAGGGGATCTGTGAGCAGGGAAAAGGCCGCAGCCTTGCGGGAATGCGGATTTGCGGCATACAGCCTGGCAGGCGGCTATACGGGCTGGCTTCTAAGCCATATGAAGGATGCAAAGGTCTCCGGACAGGCGCAGGCAAAGGAGATAGAGAGGAGCATCCAGAAAAAATTCCATAAGCAGCTGTTCTCAAAGTTCACCAAGGCAGTCCGTGATTATCAGCTAATACAGGAAGGCGATAAGATAGCCGTCTGCATTTCAGGCGGCAAGGATTCCATGTTGATGGCTAAGCTGTTCCAGGAGCTTCAGAAGCATAAAAAAGTGTCCTTTGGACTGGAATTTCTGATCATGGATCCAGGCTACAGCCCGGCAAACCGCCAAGTCATTGAGGACAACGCCAGACGCCTGGGCATTCCCATTCAGGTTTTTGAATCCGATATTTTTGAGGCCGTGTTTGGGATTGAAAAATCTCCCTGCTATCTTTGCGCGCGCATGCGGCGCGGCCATTTATACCACCAGGCCAAAAATCTGGGGTGCAATAAGATTGCCCTGGGGCACCACTATGACGATGTGATAGAGACAATCCTGATGGGGATGCTCTACGGCGGGCAGGTGCAGACCATGATGCCCAAGCTCCACAGCACGAATTTTGAAGGCATGGAGCTTATCCGCCCCATGTACTATATCCGGGAGGAAGATATCAAGCGCTGGAGGGATTACAATGGCCTGCATTTTATCCAGTGCGCCTGCCGCTTCACGGAAAATTGCGCCAGCTGTGAGCCAGATGGCAGGGGGCTGTCAAAACGGATGGAGGTGAAGCGCCTGATTGCCGGGATGAAGCAGGCGAACCCTTTTGTGGAAGCGAATATCTTTAAGAGCGTGGAAAACGTGAACCTCAACACCGTCATTGCCTATAAAGACAAAGGCGTTCGGCGCCATTTCCTGGACAGCTATGGGAAATAGCCCTTTATGCTGCACCACTTAGGCTCAAATGCAGCGATTCCCTATCCCCATAGTTGTGCTGAAATTATAAACATTAGCTAAAATTGTCGCTTAAAGTCGACATTCATTCAGAAATGCCAGTATTTACCAAAAGAATATAGAGATAAGCAGCTGTCTATGTTATAGTGTGTATACAAATCCAAAACTAACAGGGATTTTACAAGTAGGAATTGGAGCAGCGAGGCGCTGGCCAAACAGCGGCCAGGCTTCTCCATTTTCAGTAAAGTGTATGCAGAAATTGAAATAGCAGTTATGGTAAGGAGGAAAGGTAGAGAAGGAATGGCATTATCTGTAATTTTGAAATTTGCAGGCGGTATCTTGTGTGGGCTTTTGCTGTGTTCCGGGCTTCTGGCAGATGTTTTCCGTCTCCGCAAGGAAAACAAGAAGCTAGAGCAAAGGATTTCCCAGCAAAAAAGCAAGATGCAGCAAGAGGAATGATTGTAAGGGCAGAAGATGGTTTGGCTGCCGCCACAGAGAGCTGACTGTGGTGGGCAGCTTATTTATTATAAAAATTTTCCTCGGCTTGTGCAGAACAGTTGCGGATAACCCTGCCTTGCCGCTCAAGCACAAGACGGGGTTATGTATGTCCGCATGTTCGCCATATCAACAAAGACAAGCAATGTTGCCAGTAAACTGCCGCCTTATATTTCTATGCCGCTTTTTATAAAATCCATCCCTTCCTGTATCACCTTCTGGTATCTCTTTTCATTCACGCTTCTCAGCCACGCAATTTTCCCCGAAATCTCATGGACTGTTTTTTCTGGCACATCTTGCCCGGAATCCCGCAGCTTCTTGGCGTTATGTATGGAGGCCTTCAAGATCTTCACCCATTTTTTGGGGACGCCGATTTCCGCATTGTTAATCACAATCCCTGTGATGTACTGCCGGTTGCTCTTGCGCAATACATGGGTTTTCTCTTTGTTCATATGGAAGCCTTCGGACTCTATGATTTTTTCCAGGCTGCCAAGGAAGCTGCCGATGGCGAAGGCCTCTGCATCGCCGGTATAGCTAAAGCTCATGTCGTCTGCGTATCTGGTATAAGTTAGCCCAAGCTTCTTGCACAGCCCCTGTATCCGCTTATCCATGTTCCTGCATAGAATATTCGTAATCATAGGGCTGGCCGGAGACCCTTGCGGCAGTATTCGGTCGGAGGTCTTAATGTATTTGGTTTCCCCCTTCACCTCAAGCGGCATTCGCTCGCAGTAAGTGCAGATCATAGCAAGCAGCGAGGCAATATAGCCGGAGTATCCAAAAGACTGGAACAATCCCCGTACCCGTTCAAACGTAACCGTAGGGAAAAAGTTCTCCAAATCAATGTTAATCAGCAATGTGGGCCCCATTTCGTGTGCCATGGCGCCTGTAAGGACAGACCGCTCCTTCCGGAATCCATGGGCTGCCTCTGCGGTCTCTGCCTTTTCCAGTATTTGCTCCAATATCTGCCTCTGCGCCGCCTTAAGCTGTGTCTTGGGTGCGGCAATTTGGCGCATCCCTCCGCTCTTCTTCGGGATCTCAAAACGGTAATAATTGTCAAATGCCACCACGTCCCTATGGTATGCCAGATAGCGCAGCGTGCGGTATTCCACTTTCAATGCGTCTGCCAGTTGCCAATCCGTTTCTATGACAGGCATTTGGCGCTCCTCTAGCCGTTCCTTGTCCGTCTCTTTCTTCCCCAACAAGCTGGAATAGCCCTTGCCGATAAATACAATATGTTCCGCTTTCCGTTTCTTCCACGCCTCAGATTTTAATTTTTTCTGCCGCTCCCGTTCAGCCTTCCTTTCTGCCCGCTTGGCAATGGATTCCTTCATAATCTCCTGCGCTACGACGGAGCGGATTTTCTCATAGTCCCAGGTATCCTGGTATTGCTTCTTTAGCGCAGAAAGCTTTCTCTCGATTTCCCGCTCTTTTTGGCAGGCGTTTGATATTTGTTCCGAAAGCTTTTGGAATTCTTCCAGCAGCCTTTTCCTGTTTTCAAAGTCCTGCGCTGTCTCGTTTTGCTGGCGCTCATAGGGCGTGGGCAAATCACTGGGCCAGAATCCATATTCCTGCATTTTCTGGAAGGTGAATTCCTTTTTGCCCATCGTCTGCACCAGGTTTCTGTATTCGGCTTTTGTATCCATTATAGCAACATCTCCATAATATCGTTGATTTT
>CAOKUK010000023.1 GCA_948472595.1 uncultured Eubacterium sp. | reverse complement strand
AAATTGTTGCAGATGTCTAAAATGTGGGAGGAGGGATATAGGAAAGTATTAGGCCTGTATAGTATGGTCTAAATAACAAAGGAAACTGTGGGCTTTATTACTCTGGCGAATGTGTCCCTTGCTTTTCTGTCTTGTATTTAGTAATATGATACAAGGGTGGATTGGATGAAGCAAGGAATAGGAGTGAGGGAAACAAATGAGAGAAGAACCAACAATTTTAAAATACCCGCGGACGCCGCATCTGGAAGGCTCCCGTCTCCAGCCGGGGGACGAGGATTTATCCCAGATCCGTTTTTCAGAGATTGCAGGCAAACATCTTGTGGTAGAAGAGAAATGCGACGGGGCAAATTCAGCCATATCTTTTTCTGGGGAGGGGGAATTGTTCCTGCAGAGCCGCGGCCACTATCTGTCCGGCGGGTATCGGGAACGGCATTTTAATTTGATGAAGCAGTGGGCGAATGTGCACAGGGACGCCTTCCATCGGGTTTTGGGAAGCAGGTATATCCTGTATGGGGAATGGATGTATGCCAAGCATACAGTGTTTTATGATGCTCTGCCCCATTATTTCCTGGAATTCGATATTTATGACCGTCTGCAAGGGGTTTTTCTGGATACCCCGTCCAGGCGGAAGCTGACGGGACAGCTGCCGGTTGTATCTGTCCCGGTATTGTCTGAGGGGGAATTTTCCAGCCAGCAGCAGCTGTTGGATTTCATAGGGCCTTCCAATTTTATCACAGAAGGCCATATGGAGCGCCTGCGGGAATTGTCGTTGGAATTGCATCTGGACGCAGCTCAGCAGTGCGCAGAAACAGATGCCTCTACCCTTATGGAAGGCTTATATCTCAAGGTAGAGGAAGGCGGGCAGGTGGCAGCCAGACTGAAATATGTCAGGGCTTCCTTCCTGCAGCAGATTCTGGTTTCAGAAACACACTGGCTGGACAGGCCTATCGTGCCAAACCAGCTGGCAGTTCCGGTAAGTCAGATATTTGAGGGGTGAGTCAGATGGAAAAATGCAGCGGGCTGCTTTGCCTGGCGCCCAAGGCGCCGGAGTGGAAGATAGATTGGGGGCTGGTGGAAGCATCCAGGCTTTCCCCTATGATTAAGAAAATGAAAGAGGTACAGCAGAATCCAGCCTGGCATGGGGAAGGGGATGTCTGGATCCATACGCAGATGGTATGTAAGGAATTGGTATCCTTGGAAGGATATCGGTGTTTGGGGCGCCGAAAGCAGGAAGAATTGTTTGCGGCGGCTTTATTGCACGATATTGGGAAAATCCCTTGTACCCGCTTGGAGGACGGCATATGGGTGTCGCCGAACCATACGGCGGTGGGCTCCCGGATGGCCAGGGAGTTCCTCTGGCTGGAATATGGGTTCTGCGGAAGGAAGGATTTGCAAGAGTTCCGCGAGACCGTGTGCAGTCTGATCCGCTACCATTCGGCGCCAATCCATATTTTTAGCCATGCATGCCCAGAGCGGCGGCTAATCCAGATTGCATCCGATGGGGAGCTGGCGGCAGATTTCTCTCTGGAGCTGCTCTGCCTTCTTGTCCAGGCAGATATAAAGGGGCGTATATATGGTTCTGTAGATAGTTCCTTGGAAACGGTGGAATTGTGCAGGATCCAGGCGGAGGAAGCGGGCTGCCTGAAAGGGCCGGTAAGGTTTCCAAGCGCAGGTTCCAGATATGCATATCTGGAAGGGCGCGGCATCCTCCCGGGGCAGGAATGGTACGATGATACCTGGGGGGAAGTGATAATGCTGGCAGGCTTGCCTGGGACAGGCAAGGATACGTGGGTAAGGGATTGTTGCGGCGGGCTTCCGGTAGTCTCCTTAGATGGATTGCGGAAGCAGATGAATGCGGCGCCTACAGGGGCGCAGGGAGCAGTGGTGGATGCCGCCCGCCAGCTGGCAAAAACCTATCTGCGGGATAAAAGGCCGTTTGTCTGGAATGCCACCAACCTGACGCCGCTTATTCGGGGAAAATTAGTGAGATTGTTTACGGATTACCATGCCTCTGCCCGGATTGTATATCTGGAGACAGATTGGGAGGAGCAGATGCGGCGGAACCGAGGGAGGCCTGACATTGTCCCAGAGCAGGCAATCCGCAGGATGTTGGGGTATATGACGCTGCCGGAATGCTTTGAGGCGCACCGGGTGGAGTGGCATTGCATAGAAAGGATGGAGGGATAATCTTATGCTTAACAGTGAAGGATTTAATTTATGGGCAGACGGATACGACAAGAGCGTTGAGCTGTCAGATGAGGAAGGGGCATATCCGTTTGCAGGATATGAGGAAATTTTGGAAAAAATTTACCATAGGGCGTTGTCGTGTGTCAATAAAAACGTATTGGATATTGGGTTTGGCACAGGAACCCTTGCCGTTAAGCTCTATGCACAGGGCTGCAGAATTTTTGGGCAAGATTTCTCTGAGAAAATGATTGCGCAGGCGCAGGAAAAAATGCCGGAAGCCAAGCTATGCCAAGGCGATTTTTCCTTGGGCCTGGCAGTGGAACTGAAGCGGCATCAATACGGCGCCATCATTGCCACTTATTCCCTCCATCATTTATCCGATGCGCAGAAAGTCTGTTTTCTGGAAAGCCTCTTGCCGCTGTTGGAGGATGGAGGATGTATCTACATTGGGGATGTGGCGTTTCAGACGCGCCAGGAATTGGAGCAATGCAAGGTTCAGGCAGGCGATGAATGGGATGGAGAGGAATGCTATTTTGTGTTTGAAGAGATAAAAAAATCATTTCCCAAAATGACATTCGAACAGGTTTCCCATTGCGCAGGGCTGATGACCTTGGGAAAATAAGGGTAAGGAAATGGGGCGTTTTGATATTTGTGCAATGGGGGGCTTGTCATTCCATAGGGGTGGATATAGCAACCTTGCTTGTATTGACAAGGAGAGTTGCGAGGGGATATGATGGAGGGGGCGAGGGGGAGATGGGGACAGAAAAAAGCTTTGGCGCATGTAGGCAAAGGCGGCGAAGGAGTGTCTTATAAGCAGAAGGGAGAGAAGAAGGATGGAAGTGAAGAAATACATATTAGGGACCCCGATAGAGACGGAAGCGGCTGTATATGAGGTGGAAACGGCAGAAGGGCCTTGCCCATATTTGGATATGGATGCCAAGGCAATGGAAATCAGCTGCCGCCTGGGGAAGCAGGACATGGTCTATGGGCTAGGCCAGCAGGTGCGCGGGATTAATAAAAGGGGCTGGAAATATGTCAGCTTCTGCAGCGATGACCCAAACCATACAGAGAATAAAGTATCGCTATACGGGGCGCATAATTTCCTGGTGGTGAATGGGGAGAAGCCTTTTGGGATTTTTCTGGACACACCGGAACAGGTTTCTTTTGATGTTGGCTACACCCGCCCGGATATTCTGTCCATCCGCCTTTCCAGCTGGAATGCGAAATGCTATGTCATAGAGGGGCGGTCGGCCTATGACATTGTAAAGACTTTCCGGAAGCTGATTGGCCATAGCTATATCCCGCCCAAGTGGGCCTTTGGCTTTGGGCAGAGCCGTTGGGGCTATCAGAGCCAGCGGGATATTGAGGAAGTGCTGGAGGGCCATGAGGCCAATGGCCTGCCATTGGATATGATATATCTGGATATTGACTATATGGATCGGTACATGGATTTTACCGTGGATGAGGAAAAATTCCCGGATTTTCCGGAGTTTGTGGATAAGGTGAAGCGCAAGGGAATCCATCTGGTGCCCATTATTGACGCCGGTGTGAAAATCAAAGAGGGTTACGGCGTGTATGAGGAAGGCACGGCGAAGGGGTATTTCTGTAAGGATCAGGATGGGAAGGACTTTGTGGGGGCTGTATGGCCCGGCAGGGTGCATTTCCCAGATATGCTGCAGGAAGAGGCTCGCAAGTGGTTTGGGGAAAAGTATAAGGTTCTTTTGGATCAGGGGATTGAAGGGTTTTGGAATGACATGAATGAGCCAGCCATTTTCTACTCGCAACGGCGTCTGGCTGAGGTGTTTGACAGGCTGGAGGGCTGCAAGGGGAAGAATTTGGACATTGACAGCTTTTTTGAGATGCAGGGCATGGTGCAGGGGCTCTCGAACCATAGGGAGGATTATGAATCCTTTTACCACAGCTATCGCGGGGAACGCATCCGCCATGACAGGGTTCATAATATATACGGATATTTTATGACCCGGGCGGCGGCGGAGGCTTTTGAAAGGATAGCGCCGGATAAGCGCATCCTGCTGTTTTCCAGGGCGTCTTATATTGGGATGCACCGATATGGGGGGATATGGATGGGGGATAACCATTCTTGGTGGTCCCACCTGCTTTTGAACATCAAAATGCTGGCCAACCTGAACATGTGCGGCTTCCTGTACACCGGTGCGGATATCGGGGGCTTTGGGAGCGATGTCACGGAAGATTTGCTGCTGCGGTGGTATGCATTTGGGATATTCACGCCCTTGATGCGCAACCATTCTGCCCTTGGGACCCGCAGGCAGGAGACGTACCGCTTTGCGGATATTGAGAGCTTCCGGGGGCTTCTAAGGCTCCGTTATATGCTGCTCCCCTATATTTACAGCGAATTTATGAAGGCTGCCCTGCAGGATGATTTATATGCGAAGCCATTGGCTTTTGCATTTCCGGAAGATTCGATGGCAAGGGGCATAGAAGACCAGCTGCTCATAGGGGACAGCCTTATGGTCGCCCCGGTGTATGAGCAGAACGCAGCGGGCAGGTACGTATATCTGCCAGAGGGCATGAAGCTATACCGGATGCGGAGCCCGGAGGATATGGATGAGGAAATGTTGGCTAGCGGCATCCATTACGTCCTGGCAGCCCCCAACGAGGTGCTGCTGTTTGTGAGGGCTGGGAAGCTTGTGCCCATCGCCAAGGCCGCAAATTGCGTGGCGGATCTTGATATGGAGCATCTGGGGCTTTTGGGCTTTGTGGAGTGTGAGGATGCGGCATATGAATTATATGACGACGACGGGTACTCCAAGGGCTGCAGCCTGGAGGGGCATATCCGCAAAATCACGCCGAAAGAGGTGGGCGAAGGTGCAGACACTTGTATTTGTTGATGATGAGGTAAGGCAATGCAGGAGCATGAAAAAGATTATAGAGCGGCTGTTTCCGCAGCTTACAGTGGAAACATTTACCAATCCCATAAAGGCGGTGGAATACATTCAGGCAGAGGCTGTGCGCTTAATCATTACAGATATCTGCATGCCTGACATGGATGGCTTGACCCTGGTAAAAAAGCTGATGGAATCCGACCAGAGGCGGAAGGTAATCCTTCTGACAGGCTATGCAGAATTTGAATATGCCAGAAAAGCAGTTTCTGCGGGAGCTTATGATTTCCTGTTAAAGCCCATGAATCCGGTGAAGCTGAAAGAGGTGCTGGAAAAATGCATGGAAGAAATACGCCGGGAATCCCAGTCAGACCAAGACTATAAGCAGGTATACCACAAGCTGGATGAGGCTTGGCCGGCTTATATGGAGAATTTGATGAACCAATGGCTGGTAGGCAGCCTTACAGAGGAGGAACAGAAGAAAGTCAGCCAGATTTTTCCCCAGGAGAAAGGGGGGAATCTGCTGCTGACCCGCTTTTTTGGCCTGGAGCGTTGGCGGGAAGGCTGTGGAAGCCAGGAGTATCTGGAGATGAAGAAAAAGCTTGGCATGGAGATGAAAAAACATATGGGGACAGCCTGCCATACCCTTTCGTTCTTCAGCCAAAGCATGCCAGAGGTTATGGTGACCGTGGCGATTCCCAAATATGGCAAGTATGGCCAGCCGTCTGTTTTGGATTCCTTTCGGAAAAGATGCGGGCAGCCCGCCATTTGGGAGCCCTTTGGGGAAGGGTTTGGCGTGCGTATTGGCATAGGAGAATATGTGGAGGATGTGGAGCGGGAAAAAAGGAAGGCCTATGAGACTGCCGCAAAGGCGCTGGAATATGCCTTTTACTTCCCGGATACAAATATCTGTGAAAGCGGGAAACTGAGCGGGGAAAGGGACGTGTCGGTTTGCCTGGACATTATAAAGGAAGAATGGCTGGCAGACGCTATAAGAGCCGGGGAGGCGGAAAAGTCTTGGGAACGGATGGAAGAGCTGCTGGAAGGCCTTCTGGCAAAAGGGTATCCTTCGCCAGAAGGCTTGGTGATGGAGGCAGAGCGCATGCTGAAGCATGTGTCCATGACACTTTCGTACCCTGTGGGATTTTCAGCGGCAGGCTTTTGGGAAGGATGGTCTTATCGGGAATTCAAAGAACATCTGCGCAGTTATATCCAGGAATTTGCCCAGGAGATAGAGATGCGCAGCGATGGGAAGAATGGCAGGTTTTGCAGGAAGTTTATAGCCTATATGAAGGAGCATTACATGGAGGACATTTCCCTGGACGATGTGGCGGCGCAGTTTCGGTTTACGCCGGCTTATTGCAGCCGCTTGATAAAAGAGGCCACAAACAGCAATTTTAAGCAGATTCTGATTGAAGAAAGGGTGAAAAAAGCGAAGGAATTGCTGGGGCATACGGAAATGCATATCTATGAGGTCGCTGAAACGGTGGGCTATCACGATGCCAGGTATTTTAATCGGGTGTTTAAGGCGGCTACAGGAATGACGCCGCAGCAGTATCGGAGAGAAGGGGGATAAAGCAAAGGAAGATGAAGAGGATTCAAAGGTGGTATCAGGGGATGCGTTTGCAAAACCGGCTGTTTTTTTCCTATCTTGTGTTGATTTTGGCACAGTTCCTGCTTTTTGCCTTGATTTATTACCATGTGGCGTCAAAGGGCATTGTGGATAGGGCGAAAGAGGGGCTGTTGGATGCTGCCGATAAGGGGATGGAATTGGCTGACGCTAAGATGAGGGGCATTGAGGAAAAGGCACAGTGGGTGTATGGGGAAGAAGATGTGGCGATGGCCTTGGAGGGAATCGGGCAGGCAGAGGGTTCCAGGCTGCTGGATTTGGATTCCAAGGCCAGCGCTGTGCTGGACAAATATTTTTCTGGGAAGGACTTTGTGTCCGTGTATATTATCACGCCGAAATATACATTGGGGAATAACATGCAGGTGCGCGTGCCCCCAGAGCAGTTTTACCAGTCCGAAATCTACAGGAGCCTTCTGGAGCAGGAAGAGAGGGGGAAATGGATTCCTACTTATTTTGCCAGAGAAGAATTCCGGCTGGATTTTGTTGTGGAAAAAGAGACGGTGTTTACCTATGCCTACCGCATGGATGGGATGGGGGAGGTAGAAGGAAGGCGCAGCGTGCTTCTGGTGAATCTGAATCCTGATTTTTTCCGTGGGATTTTCACGGCTTCTTGCATGGGGCGGGAGGGCTTTTACTGCGTTTCCTCCCAAGAAGGAAGGATAGTAGCCCATACGGATCCCAAGAAGGAAGGGACAGGGGAACTGCTGCCGTGGCTTGCAGACATGGAGAATGGCGGCAGAGGGGATGGAGGGGCTAAGGAGCGTCCAGGGATGGAGTTGGCAAATGGGGAGGCAGGCGGCAAGAGGGGGAGCGTGGAAGCGGAGTATCAGGGGAGGGAGATGGTGGCTTGCTATACGGTGTCCGAGAGCACCGGTTGGGCTGTGTCCATGGCGGTGCCGAAAGCGCAGCTGTTCCAGGGCATGGGGGAGACGCAGTATTTCCTCTATGGGGCATTGGGATTGCTTCTGGCATTGGCCTTGCTGCTGGCGATGCTGTTTGCCCAAGGGATGCTGCGCCCCATTGAGCGTCTGGCACAGGCAATGGAAAAAGTAGGGGAGGGCGATTTCAGCCAGCGCCTGCCAGTGGAGGGGAACGATGAGATGCAGTTCTTGGCCTTACGGTATAATGAGATGGGCTGCGAGATTGAGAAGCTAATTGAGGAGAATTACAAAAGCCAGCTGCGGAACAGGGAATCGGAGATTATGGCTCTGAACCTGCAGCTAAACCCCCATTTCCTCTATAATACGCTGAATGTGATTAATTTGATGGCATTGGAAGAAGGGGAGCTGGAGATCAGCAAGATGGTCATCAGCCTTTCTGACATGATGCAGTATACTTTTCGGAATAAAAGGGAGATGGTGCGGCTGGAGGAAGAACTGGAATGGCTGCGGAATTACACCTATATCATGGAGCAGCGGTTTATCGGGAAATTCCAGGTGGCATATGCAGTGGAAGGGGAAGCGCTGCGTTATGAGGTGCCAAAGCTTTTGCTGGAGCCTTTGGTGGAAAATGCGATTATACATGGATTCCGGCATATGGATTCCGGCGGAAGGCTAGAGATAGGCTGCAGTCGGCAGGAGGGGAGGCTGTGCCTGAAGGTGCTTGACAATGGGCAGGGCATTTCTGAAGAACGGCTGAAAGAAGTGATGGGGGGGAGCGGGGAGCGGATTGGGCTTTCGAATGTGAAAAAACGGCTGGAACTGATTTATAAAGGGGGAGCGCAGATGGAAATCGTGACGGAGGAAGGGGCGGGATGCCAAGTGTTTCTGTATCTGCCCCTAAATATATGGTAGGGGGCTGAGAAATTGGCGTGGAAGAAATGGGAAAGCGGAGGAGAGAAGATGAAAAAGTGGGTAGGGATTTTGGTTTTGTGTCTGGCGGCAGTGTCAGCGGCGCTGTTATGCCTCGGCTATTGGAAGGGGAGCCAGAAAGAAGAGGAGCAAGTGGTGCTTCAGTATATGGGATGGGGACCGGTCTTTGAGAAAGAGGCGACCGAGCGGCTCATTGGGAAATTTGAAAAGAGGCATCCCAATATCCGGGTGGAGTACACCCATATACCAGACGGTTATGATACGAAGATAGACAAGATGGCCTCGGAAGGAAATGCGCCAGATGTGGCTATGGTCGGCGGAATGGAGGCGATGAAGCTGGCGCGGGAGGGGGCTTTGAAGGATATTGCCAAGCTGGTTTTGGATGACCCGAAGATTAGCCTGGAGGACGTGCTGCCCCAGGCGGTGTATTGGTGGGAGGAAGGGAAGGCTTGCGGCATCAATTCTGCTTTAGAGACAAACTGCCTGATGTACAACAAGGCGCTGACCCAGAAGGCCGGCGTTGAAGTGCCTTCCAGGATGGAGGATGCCTGGAGCTGGGAGGAATTTGTGGAAGCGGCGCAGAAGCTTACGCTTGACAGTGCAGGGAGGAATGCCCAAGACCCTGCGTTTGATCCCCGGCATATCCGGCAATATGGGGTGAAAATCAGCATGACGAATTCCAGCTTGATTAGCAGCATGTATGCCATGAGCGGAGAGGAGTTTTTGGATGAGACGGGCAAGAAGGTAAACCTAAAGGGGACGAAAGCATTGGAGGGGCTGCAGAAGGTGGCGGATTTAATCAATGTGTACCATGTGATGCCGAACCCGCTGGAGTCAAAGGATTTGCCGGATGGCGCCAGGCTTTTGGAATCAGGTTCTGCGGCGATGCTTTGGAGCGGCCAGTGGGTGCTGATGGATTTGGCGGAAATGGGCGTGGATTTTGGTCTAGGCGTGCTGCCGGCCATGTTTGGGGAGTCGGTGACTATATCTTTAGGGGAGCCGATTGTGGTGTTTGAATCCACAAAATATCCCAAGGAATCATGGGAATTGGCCAAGGCGTTTATGAATCCGGAGTACACGGCAGAATTGATGGAAAGCGGCTTATGGATGCCGGTTTTGAAGAGCTGGTATGAAGACGGGGATTTGCTGGCGCAGTGGGCGGAAGGGAATCCTGCGCACCCAGAGGAGTACCGGGACGCCGTCTTAGAGCCGGCATTTTCAAGCTGCCAGCCCCATTTGGGGTATTCTGTGAAGAATTTCATGCAGATGGTGGATGCATTTTACCCGCAGTTGAACCGTCTGTGGATGGGGGAAGTGACGGCGCAGGAGGCGGCGGAATTGTCCATAAGGGAGATAGAAAAGCTGGCGGAGGGTAGGTATCCAAGAGATTAGGGGCTATGCCTGCGTTGGGGAAGCGGCGCTTTTCGAAAACTTAAAATATTACTGGACAGTTAAAAGTCCCATCAGCTAATAAACGCATGTAACGCCCATCAGCAGCCCGCTTCACGCCATCCCCTACCAGGATGGCTCTGCCATCAATTAACTGTCCAGAATATTACAATAGACGTTATCTTAGGATTTTCTTCTAAATACAGCAGTTTGCAAAATACAAACTCAATTTTTTTACGGTATAATTTAAGCAGTCAAACCAAAATCCACACGTAAAGAGATAAGTTTGTATGTACTGCTTATTATATTTCAAAAATTCCGTTCTTAACAGATTATTTTTATATTTTCATGATTATTTTTCCACTGCCTCCAAACCGACCGCCAGGTGGTTCTAATGTGTGACAGCTGCTGCCCCAAGGCGGAAGTTGCCCCCTTGTGGGGCAGTTCGGGAACCTGGAGATGGTCTGTTAAATCATTTTGCTCTACAATATCCCTATCCGTGTTATGGAAACTAAAATCACAAAAAAATGCAACTTTTTTTTCAAATGTGTACTAGCAGGAAGGTCGGTCTTTTTTTATAATAAATAGAGAGAAAGGATGTTTTTTGGAAAAATCAAAAAGGAGGATAAGCATTTATGAGGTCAAGGAATGTGAGTAAGTTTTTGGCAGTGCTTTTGGCAGCAAGTATGGCATTCCCTTCGGTGCCTGCCTATGCAGTAGGGAATATGGCAGAGGAAAGCGGCAAAGTGGAATCTTCGCAAGAAGAGAGCCTGCAGCCAGAGGCACAGGCAGCCGAGGGGCAGCAGCCAGAGGTGCAGGACGCAGAAACTCTTCCGCAGGCAGAAGAGGGCGTAGCGCTGCAAGGGAAGAATGTTGCCCTAAAAGCGACAGCGGGTGCGGATTATACGAATAGCGGTACGGATGTCAAGTGGGTGAATAATGGTTATCTGGCAACGGTGGCCGGCACAACCTGGAACACCTGGAAAGAGGCTGGCGATTTGGCATATCCTACCCCAGTATGGCTGGAATGGAAGGAAGCGTACACGCTTTCCGGCATGCGCGTGATATGGTGGGCGGATAGCGCTAATATTTCAGGCGAGGATTCGGTTACGTTTCCCAAATCCTGCGATGTGGAGTATCTGAACGAAGCAGGGGAATGGGTTAAGGTTACCGGAATGGTAAATGAAAGCGGGGAGACGGTTGATACGGTAGGCGTATTGTATAATTCCAGCGATGGCAATGGCCTGAATGGAAGCAACAAGCAATGGAATACGGTAAAGTTCCCAGAGCCGATTAAGACTACGAAGCTGCGCCTGTTGGTAGATCGGAACGGGACAAAGAAGAATGGCGTTGGCATCAGTGAATGGGAGGTATATGGCGAAAGCGAATCGCAGACAGGCCCTTCCATTGCAGAAGGCTTGAATATTGCGCCGCAGGCAACGCCTATGGCAGAATACAGCAATACCGACACATCCGTAAGCAACGTGAATGACCAGAAGCTGGGCGGGAATTCCAGCAACACCAGCTGGAATACCTGGAAAAATGGCGGCGGATTGGATTACCCATACCCCATCACACTGACTTGGGATGAGCCTTATGACTTTTCCAGCATGCGCGTGATGTGGTGGGCGGACGATGCGGAAGCCGGCACAGCGAGTGGGGATGGCGTGCTGTATCCGGAATCCTGTACAGTGTGGTATTTTGATTATGGGAAAAATGACTGGGTGCAGGTGACCGACATGAAAAACGAAGCTGGGGAGGCAGTCTCTGGCGTGGGCGTGAAAGGAAACGGGACGCTGGAAAACAACCGGGAATGGAATGGGGTGCTGTTCCATACCCCAGTAAAGACCACAAAGCTGCAGCTTCGGATTAATCGTCCAGCTAACGCCACAACGAATGCCGGCATTGGAATCGGGGAATGGGAAGTATATGGCGAGAAGGTGGAAAATGAGCTGGTATCCGCTCAGATTACAGGAAAGAGCGACTTAGTAACCAGCGAGACTTCGACCTATTATGCAATGCCTGTCCCTAATACGTTGGAAGGCGATTTTACATATGCCTGGTCGATTCCGGAAGAGTCTAAGGAGATTTTGGGGATTGTAGGAGCCGCAGACCAGAAGGAGGTGTCCGTCAAGGCACTGAAGGAAGGTACTGCATCCATAAATCTTGCTCTGTCCTGCGTCATGAACGGCGCAATAGAGACAAGGCAGGCAACTTATGAGGTCGTGGTGGAAAAGTTGGAGGGAATCAAAGAGTATGTGACGACCACAACTCCTGGGAAGGCGCCAATCCTGCCTGATTCCGTAGTGGCGGAGGGCATCACCTTTGACGACCCGACACCGAGCTTGAAGAGCACAACGAAGCCAGATTTTGATTTTGGGGAGACATTTGACTCGAAGCTTGTTCCAGTCGAGTGGGATCCAATCCCGGAGGCGGAGTACCAGACAGAGGGTCATACGTTTGAAGTGACGGGCAAGGCCATGAACAGCGACATAAAGGCCGTGGCGAAGGTGACCGTGAAAAAGGCGGCAGAAGCTGCCGAAAAGAACACGACAGTGACCTTTGAAAATGTTAAGCTGACCGATGACTTCTGGCTGCCCAAGCAGAAAGTGAATGCGCTGAATTCACTGAATAAAGCTATTTACCAGATTGGCCAGGCTTCTGGCGGGGAGCCGAATTTCGACAATGCCATCAAGAAGCTGAACGGCGAGCCCTACAGCGCATTCAGCGGCCTGGTATTCCAAGATACGGATATTTATAAGACGTTGGAGGCTATTTCCTATACCCTTTCCGTGCTTGAGGGAGACGAGCTGGACGCAGAGATGACTGCTCAGAAGAAGAAGCTGGAAGAGACTCTGGAGCGCTGGATTACGAAGATTGAGAAGGTGCAGTACGCAGATGGCTATATCAATACCCACTTCACGCTGCGCTCACAGGGGTATGAAGGAGGGCGCGTGCCTGGGACACACCGCTGGCGCAACTTCAGCAACCATGAGATGTACAATGCTGGCCATTTCTTGGAGTCCGTGGTGGCTTATACCCGTTATAGGGAAGGGATAGGCAAGCCGGATTATAGGCTCTATGTGGCAGGCCGCAGGTTCGCAGATCATATCGTGGAGCGGTTCGGTCCGAATGGGAGTCGCCATGAGGTGCCGGGGCACGAAGAGGTAGAGCTTGCTTTGGTGAAGTTTGCCAAATTAGCAGAGGAATATGAAGGCGTTGGCGCTGGGGACAAATATGTGAAGACGGCAAAGACGTTAATTGACCGCCGCGGTGAGGATTACAAGTTGCGGGAAAGCGGTTACCGGGGCTACCAGGATGGCGTGAGGGAGTATTCTCAGGATGCCAAGCCTTTTGTAGAAGAGACGAACGCCGTGGGGCATGCCGTGCGCGCAGCTTACCTGTACACAGGCGCCACGGATGTGGCAAGGCTGCTGCCGGAATCCGATTCGGATAAGGCGAAGTACTTGAATATCTTGGATACCATCTGGGATTCCGTGGCTAATCGGAAGACTTATATCACAGGGGGGATTGGCGTTGCCTCCCATGGGGAAGACTTTGGCGGGGATTATGAGCTGCCGAATAACGATTCCTACAATGAAATCTGCGCTTCTATCGCTTTGACGAATTGGAACCAGCGCATGAACCTGGTGCATGAAGACGCCAAGTATGCAGATGTGATGGAGCGGGCCTTGTACAACGGCATCTTAGTCGGGACGAATTTGCAGGGGAACAAGTTCTATTATGCCAATAAGCTGGAAATCCCGAAGAAAGGCGGAAGCACAGACGGCGGCATGTATGGAGGAGTGCAGCGCCAGGATTGGTTTAACTGTGCTTGCTGCCCGCCGAACTTGATGCGTACCATCGCAAAGCTGAGCGAGTATATGTACACCGTCCATAAGGATCAAATATACGTGAACCTTTATATCGGCAGCGATGGGAGCATGAACGTAGACGGCACGAAAGTAGAATTGAATCAGGACACGGAATATCCGTGGAAAGGGCTGGTAGGCATCACGGTCAATCCGGAACAGACAAAGGCATTTACCATCAACCTGCGCATTCCAAGTTGGGTAAAGGAGCAGAAAAACCACAAGGTGGAAATCAAAGTCGGCGATGAAGTGGTTAGCGGCAAAGAATCCAATGGCTATTTTGCGATTACAAGGGAATGGAAAAAGGGCGATGTGATTACAATCAACATGCCGATGGAAATCCGCAAGACAGAGACGCATCCTAAGATTACCACCAATGAAGGGAAAATTGCGTTGGAGAGAGGCCCCATTGTCTACGCCATTGAAAAGGCCGGCAATGCACAGCTGAACAAAGATGCAGTCGCTGAGAGCGATTTTGACCCAAGGAATTTTGTGATTCCAAGAGACAGCGAGCTGACGGCAAACCCGAATGCGGATTTGCTGAATGGCGTGGTGGAAATCAACGGGGATATCACTTACAAAAAGAGCGATGGAGAGATTATCCCAGCCAAGCTTCAGGCAGTGCCCTTCTATGCTTCGAATAACAGAGGGGATGGAGCCGAATACGACCCGAATAACCCGAATGTGAAATCCACCAGGATGACAGTCTGGACCAATGCATCCGGCGCCGCTCCTGTAAGGCATACGGTGAAGCTGGATGCAAATGGAGGGGCTGTCACAGAGGAATCCAGATCCATTCTGGACGGCGGGATTATGGGGCAGCTTCCGACTCCGGAAAGGAAATACCATACCTTCCAAGGCTGGTATACAGAGCGAGAAGGCGGCCAGGAAGTTACACAGGACACAGCAGTGACAGCGGACATGACCATTTATGCGCATTGGAAGAAGGATGAGACTGTGAAGCTTTACACCGTGACACTGGATGCCAATGGCGGCAAAGTGACGCCGTCTGTCTTGGACATGGAAGCGGGCAAGGCAATCGGCCAGCTGCCAACGCCTGCGAAGACTGGCTCAAAGTTCCTGGGCTGGTACACAGAGAAGGAAAATGGGGAAAAATTTGCAGAGACAGTGGTAGTGACAGAAAATATTACCATTTACGCCCACTGGGAGGATCCGGATGTGTTATTTAGCGCTTCGGGCAATCAGACAAATGTAGGAGCCGATAATTCGTACTTAATAGCCATGACTGGCGACAGAACCACAGAGGGAGATAACCGCGCAGCAGCCTTTATCCAAGGCGAGACATCCACAGGTGGCAATCCTCTGGGCAGCACCCGGGTGGGAATCCTTGCATTTAAGCTGACGGACGCATGGAAGAAGCTAGATCCGGATAAGATGAAAGCAACTGTGACGATTGATGTGACAGATATCAACCATGAGCTTGGCGACAACAAGACGAAGGCAGGATTATTTGCTGTGGATCAGGATCTGAACGATATTAACCTGACAGATGCCACTACTTTCCCGGCAAAGGGCAATGATTATTCCAAGCAAGCCACTGTGTTCTCCAAGGAGTGGATTGCCAAGACCGATTTAGGGAAGAAGACGTTCGATGTGACAGAGATGGTAAAAGCAGTCCTGAAAGACCCGTCCGCTACCCATGCGATGTTCCGTTTGCAGACGGTTACATCTGGTTTCCTGGTGATTAAGTCTGGGCAAAATGCTCCCACTCTTACCATAGAAGATACAGGCGCGCAGCAGCCAGAGAAGTCAGAAGGCAGCCTTACCATCAGCTGCGCAGGGTTTGCCTATGACGGGACAGCCAAGGCAGCGCCCAAGGTAGAAAGCACCACGAACACAGGCGCAGCCGTAACATACAAGTATTACAGCGATGCGGCCTGCACGAAGGAAATCGCATCTCCGTCCAAGGCAGGAACCTACTATGTGAAAGGATTTGCAGAAGCGACAGAGACCCACAAGGCGGCTGTATCGGAGGCAGTGAGCTTTACGATTGGCAAGGCGGAAGGCAGCCTTACGATTCGCTGCGCAGGTTTCACCTATGATGGGACAGCGAAGGCAGCGCCTGAGGTGGAGAGCACCACGAACACTGGCGCAGCCGTAACTTACAAATATTACAGCGATGCGGCCTGCACCAAGGAAATCGCATCCCCGTCCAAGGCAGGGATTTACTATGTGAAGGGGACTGTGGTAGAGACAGAGACCTATAAGGCAGCCGTGTCAGCGGCAGTGAAGTTCACGATTGGACAGAAAAAGGTGACAAAAGCCACATTCGCAGGGTTCAAATCTGTGGTATATTATACAGGCAAGCCCATTACCCAGGCAAAATTAAAGGTAAAAGATGCTGAAACGGGAAATCTCTATAAAGAAGGCACAGACTATACGCTGGCTTACAGCAATAACAAAAAGGTAGGCAAGGCCAAGGTTACCATTAAGTTTAAGGGAAATTACACTGGGAGCATCGCAAAGACCTATGAGATTAAGAAGCAGATTCCAGTGAAGGGCAAGATTTATAAGAGCGGGAGCTGCAGGTATAAAGTGACGAAATCCGCAGCCAAAGGCGGGACCGTGGAATTGTATGGCCCTCTAAAGAAGACATGCACGTCTATTTCAGTGCCTTCCTCCGTGAAGCTCAACGGCTATACCTTCAAGGTGACAGGCATTGGCGCAAATGCGTTCAAGAATTGCAAGAAGCTTACCAAAGTTACTGTTGGCGCAAATGTGACGAAGATTGGGAAAGGCGCGTTCCAGAGCTGCGCAAAGCTTAAAAAGATTGTCCTGAAGACAAAGAAGCTTTCCAGCGTAGGGAAGAATGCCTTAAAGGGAATCCATGCGAAAGCTACGATTCAAGTACCCAAGGCAAAGAAAGCGGCGTATAAAAAATTACTGAAAGGGAAAGGCCAGAAAAAAACAGTGGCAGTGAAGTAAAGACAGCAGGCTGCTGAAAGGCTGCGAACCTTAGAAAGGCCGCTACATAATGAGCTGTCGCGCCAGTGATTGGAATGATGGGTGCGGCAGCTTTTTTTCATGGGAAGATATTGCTGCAGCCGCTAGATGGAAAAAGTCGGAATTTTATATGGTATCAAAGGAGAATGGAATTTAAAAGAGAGCTTGAGAAAAGCAGCATGAATTTGAGTTGCGTAAAAAGTTTGGGTTACATAAAAAGGAAGGAGAAAGGAAAAATGGGGAAAGGAAATTGGAAACGGCGTTTTGGAGCCCTGATACTGGCTATCGGTATGGTAGCCACTACATGTCTTCCTGCGATGGCAGAGGGGCTGCCAGAAGCTGCAGGTGCGCCAAAAGCAGCCTTGCCCGAGGCGCAGGAGATTGCAGCCATTGA
>CAOKUK010000022.1 GCA_948472595.1 uncultured Eubacterium sp. | reverse complement strand
GGCAGCCATGGCGGCAGCGGCGAACACATATCTGTCCAAATCTGCTTCGGCGTCTGATATTTAAACTGATTGAAATGGATAAGGATAAAGCTTAATAACGCCAATGGAAGCGTCACCCCATAATCTGCCGTAGGGGGCCTTAGCCCAAACAGCCCGGATAGGTTTGATATTAGGATAAAGATAAAAATCGTCCCTACATAATTCACAAACTTCCCGCCGCATTTCCCCATGGTGCCGCAGACCATTTTCTGCAGCATCTCCACAATCAGCTCCACCACATTCTGGAACCCGCCAGGCACTTCTGTAGCATGCTTCATGGCCCGGTTCGCCGCAATGGAAAAGCCAATCAGGACCATCATGACAATCAGGATGCTCACATGGGTGGTGGTAATCCAAAAGGTATGCCCAAACAGCTCATAGGAAAACAGCCCATGCACCATAATGTCAATATCTGACCCAGAAGACAGTAAAATTGAACCCTGCACTCTCTCACCTCCTTCTAAAATTTCTTGTGAAGCGGCTGCAAGGACTGCGCCCGCTTCTGATTGCCTCCCCCAGGGAGGCTTTTTGCTTCGCCCTTATTCTATCACCCCTTTTTTGCCTTGCGGCCACAAAGGAACCTGCCCTGTGCCGCCGTCATTAATTTATGTGTAAAGGGCTGCAGATAGGCAGCTACCTTCAACCCCATCACGCCTGCGAACATGGCAACCACATTGCCAACCTTCCAATACCAGACCGCCAAGAATGACGCCACCAGCACAAAGTAGCGCACAACGGCGTAGAGCAGGGATTTTCGAGAGGAGCGGCCCTCTTCCATGGCCTCCACCGTGTCCAAGATGACGATTGCCATATTGATTGCCATGCCAATTGCCAAAGCGATTCCAATCCACAGCCCTGCCGTATATTGTAAACGGTCTTTTGCAAACCACACCCCCACTGCCCAAAGAGCCGCCCCATAGAGGGCAATCCCCAGCACCAGCCCCGGGAGCGCCTGATTAATCCTTCTTAACATGTCTCTCCTTGTCGGAATAAATCCGCTTCGCCATAATGAAAATATTGCGGAAGCCTGCCAAGGCGCCTGCCGCAAAAAAGGGGATGGCCAGCCAGTCTATGGCGAGCTTCCTGCCTAGCCAGACCCCCACAACCGTGCACAAAAATATAGGAACCAGCATATTGATTCCAAACTGTGTGATTAATGTCAGGGAGCGGTATACGCTCTTATCATATTTCACTCGGCACCTCCGCTGCTGTATTTGCTTCCTGCTCTTCTGGCAAAAAATTGGTAACAGTCACAAACCACATCATATCTATTATATCCATTTTTAGGCAAAATGTCTATGCGTTCCGATTCTTTTTTGCAAATTATTTATAAAATTAAGGCAGCCGTCCCGACAGCTTCGCTGTTGCAGGCTTTGGCCATTCCTCATATAAACAGGCGCCTATTTCTTCGGAAGGTACAGCTTCGCCATATTCTTGCGGTTTTCCGCCGTATTCTTATGGAAATCGCCATTCTCTAACTCAATTGGCGCTACGCCTGCATCCTCCCTGACCAGACGGCAGAATTCCGCCCGGGTCACTTCCTTTTTATCCCAAAACCAATAATCTGTCTGGGAATAGCCGTTCACCTGGGTATCTTCGCTGCCAACCTGCCTTGTGCTCCCATCCTTAAATATTTTATAATAAAAGGAATGGTATCCCATCCCAAAATACTGGGCAACCACATACCCGGTTCTGGGATAATAACACTTAATCTTATCATTCCTGACCAGCTCCTGCACCTTCCCATTGCTATAACAATATACGGCCTGATAGCCTTCATAATGGGCAGGGCTGCCAGTATTGGCCAGAACCAGCTCCGGCACCCCGTCTGCGTTCATGTCCGCCAGCGTAAAGTTAAACTTATCCTGGGAATAGATGCCTGGCTGCTGGTACCGGCTCCTATAAGAGCCATCTGACCATTTAATCCATTTCTGCCCCAAGTAAGCCTGGTATGCCCGGATAGCCTTCCTGGCTTTCTTCTTTAAGGTCACTTTCACCTTGCAGGTGGCTTTTTTCCCGCCCGCCTTGGCTGTAATGGTCGCTTTCCCCACTGAAACGCCTGTGACCTTTCCATTCTTCACCTTTGCCACCTTAGGGTTGCTGCTGCTCCATGAAACCTTCTGCTCCGCCTGGGCAGGCTTCACATGTGCCGTAAGGCGCTTGCTCTTTCCAAGCTTTATGGTGAGGCTCTTTTTGCTTAAAGACAGCCCTTCTGCAGGCATTCCGGCAGCCTCTGTCCCTTGAGAGCTTTCCCTTGGCTCATTGGAAATATCGGCCAACCCGTCCGCCGTCCCTGTCTGCTTGCTTTCTTCTGAGAAATCTGTCGTCCCTGTCTGCTTGCTTTCTTCTGAGAAATCAGCCGTTCCAGCTTCCCGGCCCTCTGCCGGGGAATTAGATGTCCCTGCCTCCTTGCCATCTGCCGGAACATTAGGAGTTCCCTTTCCCACTCCTCCTGATGGGGAACTGGATGTTCCGCTTACGTTGCTTGCAGGAGCAGATATGCCAGAGGCTCCTGCCCCTTTACCCTCTGACAGATTTGAATCTTCCGTTTCCTTGCGGCCCTCTGCAGGCGGCTTGTCAAACCCACATTCCTTTTCACCTTCCGCAGGCAGATTGGTTGTGCCAACCCTCTCTGCGCCTTCCGTCTGCAGGTTAGGCGAGCCAATCTTCTCTGCCTCTTCCGTCTGTAAATTGGATGCGGCAATCCTCTCTTTCCCTTCCGTCTGTAAATTGGATGCGGCAATTCTTCCTTTCCCTTCCATTTGCAGATTGGCCAAGCCAGCCTCTTTTTGGCTTTCCCCTGGCATCTTAGCAAAACCCAATCCCTCGCTTACAGACGCTTGGGCATCCTCTGATACTCTTTCCAAAACTTGCCCCGCCTGCACCGGAAGGCTTCCCTGCATACACAGGGCCGCTGCCAGCAAGGCGCAGGCATATCGTTTCCTTATCCATTTCCCAGTCTGCATTTTCCTTCTTTCATCCATGCCGCCTTCCTCCCTTTCTTACGCCAGGATCACCTGCCGCAAACGGCTTGCACCTAATCACTCAGCCATCCTCTTCGTTGAGGATATTCACCAGCTTCCGAATGGATTTGTTCAAAGTCTCATAACACAGCCCATAAGACTGAAGCGTGCCGCCATAAGGGTTGATAATCTCCAGCTCATCCCCCACCAACTCTGTCAGCACATAAACATCTGCATTGGCCGCTCCCTCAAATTCCTTCTGTATTTTCTGCGCCTGCAGCGCCTCCATGGTAATGATTAAGTTCTCTGGCGCCAAATCCTCCGGTGCGAGCTGCTGCGACATATGGCTCTCCATATTGATCCCATTGCTAATCAAGACAGCCTCCGCCTTCTGGTTCAGGGGCTCCGGAAACAGCACCACCAGCCCTCGGCTCTCCACTGCAATGGCGGACTTCAGCGGGTATTCTTTCAGAATCGCCTCCGCCATGGGCGCCCTTGCCGTCCCGCTGTCGCATACAAAAATCACTTTGCTATATTTCTTCATACCTATCCCTTTTCCTTCCTTACCGCCTTCCTACCCTCCTCTATGCTTCTGCCCTCATAGCCCCAATACAATCTTCATAGGCAGCCATGCCCTCTCCCCTTTATGCCTCTATCACGCAGTGGCCTGCTGCCTTCAGCATGCGGTTCATGATGGCCTGTCCCAGGCCTGGGGACGAAAAGCTCTCGGAATATATCACGTCCACTTCCAGCTTGTCAAATTCCCGCAAAATCCCATAGAGATGCCGGGCAATGGACTCCTCCTCCTGCCTGGTGCCGATGCTTTGAAATACGCCCTCCTGGTAGCATCCCCTTGTCTCTTCCGTCCCGATAATCCCAACGCCCATCCCCTTATCCAGCGCCTCCCTGGCCAGGCTGTTGATTTTCGCCTGCACCCTTTGGGGGGAGCCCTCCACCAGAATCAGCTCCGCCTTGGGCGCATAATGCCTATACTTCATGCCAGGCGCCTTTGGGCGCATGTCTGCAGACTCCTGCCCCAAGGCAGGATCCATTTCCACAGCGCCAATGACGTCCTGCATCATGGCAGGGGTTATGTAGCCTGGGCGCAGAACCAGAGGCGGCTCCTCGGAAAAATCCACTATGGTAGACTCAATCCCAATCCCCACAGGACCGCCATCTAAGATAAGGGGAATCCGCCCATCCAAATCCTCTGCCACATGCCCTGCCGTCGTCGGGCTTGGCCTGCCGGACGTATTGGCGCTGGGAGCTGCGATAAAGCCGCCCGCCTCCCGGATCAAAGACAGGGCGGCCGGATGGCTTGGCATGCGCACAGCCACGGTCTGCAAGCCCCCTGTCGTCTCTAATGGGACAGCTTCGCTTTTTTCAAATATCATTGTCAGAGGCCCCGGCCAAAATCTCGCCGCCAGCTGTCTTGCCTTCGGCGGGATATGACGGGCAATCCTCCCCAAATCCTCCATGCTGGAAATATGCACAATCAAGGGGTTGTCTGAAGGGCGGCCTTTCGCCTCATAGATTTTCCGGGAAGCCTCCGGGTTCAGGGCATTGGCCCCAAGTCCGTACACGGTTTCCGTAGGAAACGCTACAAGGCTGCCCTCCTGAATCAGTGTGGCAGCCGCTTTGATGATTTCCTTATTCTTCTGTTCGTCTAATGTAAGCTTTTCAACTGTTGTTTTCATGGCAGTTTCCCTTCTGTCGCCATTATACCATAATTTCCACGAAAAACAACATGGTTCAAATAAAAATTTGCCCCGCAAGGCTATTCTTTTCCTTGCCCCAGACAATCTAAGATTCCCATTTCCACCGCCTTCGCCACCTTATCCTGGTAGGCGTCCGAAGACAGAAGCTCCGCCTCCTCATAATTGCTCAAAAACCCACATTCCACAATGACAGTAGGGGATACTGTCTTTTTCAGGAGGTAATAACTCTCATTGGCTTTGGCCTCCCTGTGGTTTTCCTGATCCAGCTGCCTTACCAGAGACTCCTGAAGGGTCTCAGCCAGCTTCTTGCCTTCCTGGGATTGGCCGTAGTAGAAGACTTGCGCCCCCTTCACCCCCTCGTCTGGATAGCTGTTCTGGTGAATGCTGACGGTGAACACGGGGTTTGCCTGGCGGATAATTTCGCAGCGCTTGCGCATGTCCTCCACCTTCTGGTTTTTGGAGGACTGCCGGTACAGGCCATTGTCGTCTTCCCGGGTCATCACGACCTGAATCCCATCCTTTTCCAGAAGTGCCTTGAGCTTTTTGGCAATCTTAAGGTTGATTTCCTTTTCCTTCGCCTTGTTAATGCCGATTTTCCCTGGGTCGTCCCCACCATGGCCCGCATCCACCACCACGCACGCCTGCCCTTCCCGGGCGTTCCCGCTCCCCACCATAGAGGCGCCCTCTTTCGCAAAAAGGCATGCGCCCAACAGCAGCAGCACTGCCATACATAGTTCCATCCTCTTCTTCATATACCGCACCTGGACTGCTTTTGTACATAAATATGATGGGGGCGCAGAAACTATTACATCCTTTTGGGGCCGTTTGTATGAATATTGAGTTCTTGTTCGCAATGCACTTTACCTATATATACTTCCTGTCCAACATCCTTTCTTTTGGCAATAAAAAAATTCCGCCACAAAATCTAATAGTTGTCATAAACCTGCTTTTCTGGTATAATTCACCTATACGCAAACATTGAAAATCCAATTTCATGAGGAGGAAGCATGATTTTATCTGACGGCGAAATACAAAGGCTACTGGAAAACCGACAATTACAAATCCATCCCATGGAGCATGCACAAATCCAGCCTGCCAGCGTTGACATTCGGCTCGGGAACACCTTTTCCATCCTAGAAGATACGCCAACTGGGATTATCCGCTTAAACGAAGGAAGAAACTACAAAACGATTGTCTCAAACTCTTATTTACTGCTTCCAGGGCAATTCGTGCTTGCCACTACCGTGGAATACATCACATTACCCAACAATCTGACAGCCTTTGTGGAGGGGCGCAGCTCTTTGGGCAGACTCGGGCTGTTTATCCAGAACGCAGGCTGGGTAGACCCAGGATTTGAAGGGGAAATTACGCTAGAATTGTTCAACGCAAACCGCTATGCCATCGAATTGCAGGCGGGTCATAGAATCGGGCAACTGGTATTTGCTCGCATGAAAGAGAATGCGCTGCGCCCTTATTCCGGCAAATACCAGGGGCAAAAGGGCGCTACTGGATCTAAAGTGTTCTTAGACTTTTCCTGATTAGCGCATTTCTTTGAGAAGCATGTCCCCATCAGAATGCAGTATAAGCGCTTGCTTCTTCCGCCATGGCCGCTTCTCTTTGCTCTTCCAAATGCCGCTCCAACAATGCGCCATCTGCCATGATTTCCCGCAGGTCTGCAATCATCGCCTCATAATCTTTGGCCGCATACACATGTTTGTCCGCAACATAATCATAGTTATGCGCCGTCTCTTGGAAAGCCATGATTAGCTGGTTGTGCAGGAAGGCTTTTCGCACGGCAGACACTATCTCTCCTTCATGATTAATGTCTAAATAATAATCACAGCGGCCAAACAAGTCCTCCAGCGCCCCTATCTTCACGCCCGGATACAGGCTCACATTTTCATAATTCCCCACTGCCATAAGCTTTGAGGACATTTCTGTCAGTGCCGCTATGTGGAAATGCATCTCTGGAAGGGCATTCGCCAGCTCATGGCAATGCTCTACCCGGTCTGAATTAGTGCAGATTAAGGCCTCTGGCTTATGCCCATTCTCCCTTTGGAAGGAATAAGCAAACCCCAGTTTCTGCACCATATCCGCACTGGCCCCAAGAGACAAAAGCTTGTCATAGGAACGCTTTTTCTGCACAAAAATCCGCTCCGTGCGGCTGGCGTTCCCTTTCAAGATTATCTGCATATTCCCAGGAATCTCATCTCCCACCGGCTCCTGCCAGAAGAGCACGTCCCGCTTCGCCTGAGCACTGAGCTTATTGGAGACAAAAAACGGCGTAGAAAGGGAATTGAAGAAAATTCTGCTCTGCTTGAAATCCGCCTGGATGAAAAAATGAAGGATGAAATCTGTCTTGGATCGGAAAAAGAGCACCTGCCCCCCATCGTTTAATATGATATCTCCTGTCACATAATTTTCCACAATCACTTCTTGGCCGGAAGCAGAAAAATAGGACTTATTCACTTTCTGCCCCTTTGCATTGAAAATAGTCCTGCCATAGATTGCGCCATATCGGTTGTAATGGTCGCTGGCACGAACTGTGCCCTTCTCATCATACCAGTCCACAATCTTTACCAGCCTCTTGTGGGCAGGCTCCGCATAGAAAATCTTTCCCCTCACCCGGCTTAAATCCTGTACCATGCCATTGCTGTTGTTACCGCTGATTTCCCAATAATCAGGCGCTACAATCTCATTGAAATACTTAGGCCTTGCCGATTCACCCAGTTCCTTTCGGAAATCCCCCAAAAAAAAGCCATAAACAGACATGACATCCTCCGGGAGGAACCCATCGTCCTCAATAACTACCGCAGGGCAGCGATAGCCTGCTTTCCGAAAAGAATCATGCAAGTCCCGACTGCCTTGGGAATAATCGTCAAAGAGCAATATTATATCATTTGCTCTAGCGTGTTCATCCATTGCCTCTCCACCTCCTCTGTAAGATAGGATTTCGCCTTCTCATAAGAATGTTGGCGGAATCCCTCCAAATGTACTTCTGTGAATAAACGCACAATACACTCTGACAACTTGTGGATGCGCTCCTTATTCTCCATTTTGTCATTTACCGGGATTTTATAGCCATTCTTACCATCATCCACAAAAGCCTGGTTGCCATAACGAACGTCAAAGCCAATGATGGGAAGCCCCGAGCCAATGGCTTCCATCAAGGTAAGGCCGAACCCCTCGCTTGTAGAGCCTGAGAGATAAGCCTCATAGCATTGGTATACCTCATCCAGCTTCTGCTGGCCGCAGAGGCGCACAAAATCACCGCATCCCAGCTTAGCAATCAACTCTTGCAAGCGGGCTTCCTCCCCGCCCTTTCCATAGATATCCAAAGATAAATCCGGCACCTGCTCCCTGGCTTTTGCCACAGCTTCAATCACCCAATCGACATGCTTCTCGCTAGCCAAGCGGGAAGCCGTGATAAGGGAATGCTTTTTCCTGGGCTTTGAGGGCATCCGCAGTTTGTCCAGACTCCCAACCGGAATAGTGGCAACATAAGGTTCAGCATCCGCATACCTTTTGAACTGCTCCCGCAAAAGGCGGTTCTGAGCGTCTGTGGCAGTGATATAAAAATCAATATGCCTATGCTGCGTAAAGGTATACTCATAGAAATTGTTCCAGAGAATATGCTCCTCATCCGTGCTGGCCTCGCTGAAATGATCCGCATGAATAACCACGCCAACCTTCGCATCCCCGGAATTTTGCAGGATGGCCTGCCCAATCCCCGTGCTCCTGTCAATAATCACCACATCATCCTTGGTAAGATTTAAGCGGGAAACCATATAGCCCACCAGTTCTTCCTTCGAGCAAATCAGCTTATCCGGAAACTTATACATCACTACATCATTGTCTGTAATCTCCTCGTAGGCTACTGTCCCGTCCTCGTTAAAGAACCTGCGCTGGTACAAGTGGGCTTTCTGATCCAGAGGCGCATAATACTCCGAATAAACCCTGCAATACGTATAGTAATCTTTCCGAATCAGACACCCATTGGACACCATCTCTACCCGATGGACGCAATCTTTCGACTCATCCACCATGTAAGTCGTAAAAAAATTATTATTTCCCGGAAAGACATATTTCGCAATCTTGCCTTCCCTAGAAAACGTGAATTTCCTTCCGCCATAGGTCTGCTCCAACTGCCCCAGCGTATAAGTGACCGGAGCAACCTTGCAGTCCGTGAAAAATGTATAGAGCCATATGATTTCTGAATCCAAAAACCCTATATTCTCCGTCATATGCTGGATATTCTCTTTGGGAAACATATCCATAAACACAAATTTTGCCTCCAATCCCAGGCTGCGCAAAGCCCTTGCCCGATAAGCCTGGGCATACTCCACACCGCTGCTGGCCCATCCAATCCCCAGATTAAAATTGTAAATCATCCTTTCCCTCCATTTTCTTCTCCCAATCCCATTTACGGAAACACAATATGCAGCTTCTCGCTTGCGTCAATATAGACATCACTCAACAGGATATTCCGAATGGCATTCCTCAGAATTGTGCGCTCCATTTTCTGGAAAGACTCCAATGCTTCCTGCTGATACTCAAAGACTAGATTCCTTTGGGCAGAAGCCCTGCCACTGACGGCAGACTGAAGCTGCTGCAAATAATCCACCTGCTCCACCCAGGCATTGTCAATCGCATTTAAAATAGACACGCGTATAAATTCATTCATGCCTTTGCGGTCTCCCAGCCGCTCCTCCTGATTCCCCATCCCTTGTCTCACTTTTCCCAATAGGCAAGATTCTATGGCCTCCTTATCATCAAGGGAAAGCCCTTTCATCTCTTCATCCAAGCGGTAAGAGATATTGTCTAAGATATAGCGGTTTAGGTCATCAGACGCAAGGCTCTCATGGCTTTTCAGAAAATGCCTGACATTGTCTTTTGCTATCTCTATAATTTTACCCCTTTGCTGCAGCTCCCCATCCAATAGACGATTCCTAGTAGCATACATGAGGCTTCTCTGACGCTTCAACACTTGATCATAATCCATGGCTCGTTTCCTGGAAAGAGCAGCCAACTCCTCCCCTAGGCTCTGCGCCTTATTGGCGATTTTTCTCACCTTGCCTTTACGGATGCGCCGCTTTCCCTCTATATATTTCTCAATCTTCGCCGGCCCCCTGTCTGCCACAATCCCATCCTGAAGGGATACGAAAAATTGGCTGGAGCCCGCATCCCCCTGTCTCCCAGCCCGACCTCTGGCCTGGCGCTCCTGCCTGGTGTTCACCATACGGCCAATTCCAATCACCGCAAGCCCTCCTAGTTCTTCCACACCTTCCCCTAATTTGATATCTGTCCCGCGCCCAGCCATGGAAGTGGCCACCGTCACCGCATTCTTATGCCCAGCTTCCTTAATGATGTCTGCCTCCCAGAAGGCATTGTTGGCATTCAAGACATTATGGGGAATCTGCGCCTCCACCAAAGCCGCAGATACCATTTCCGTCTCCCGAATTGTAGCCACCACAAGCAAGACCGGCCTCCCCAGGCTATGGCTCTCCAACGCCTCCCCTATGGCCGCCTCAAACTGGCTTTTGGCATCCTTGAAAAAAACATCCGGCAAATCCTTGCGCTTCATGGGGCGATTGGGTGGAATGACCAATACCTCTGTGCCATATACTTCCTTAAGCTCTTGCGCTGCATCCGCAAGAGTGCCGCTCATCCCAGACATCTTTGGAAACAGCAAAAACAGATTCTGGTATGTTATGGATGCAACAGAACGGGTCTCCATGGAAGGCTCCATACCTTCTTTCACTTCCAGAGCCTGGTGCTGCCCGCCCCGGAGCTTCACCCCCGGCATCATGCGCCCTGAGCCTTCATCTAAGAGTTGTATGCCGCCCTTGCCAGACACCATGTACTCCTTTCCTTTTCGGAAAAGGGCGTGTGCCCGAAGAGCCAAAACCACATGGCGATTCACCTCAAAATACTCCCTGCCATAGAAATTATCGATTCGGAAAAACGTCTCCGCATGGCGCACTCCCTCATGGGTCAGCCATACCTTTTTCTCCTCCACTTCATAATCTACCCCTTCTGCAAGGGTGGTGACAAAGAAATCCGCAAGACGATACAAGTTAGACTGTACCCGCGGCGAGCCGGAAATCACCAAGGGCGTCTGGGCGCTATCCAACAAGACAGAATCTGCTTCATCGATAATCACATAGTAAAGTTCCCGCAAGAAACGATCCTTAGCTGAAGTCACCAAATTATTTAAAAGATAATCGAACCCCAAGACGCCATGGGTAGTATAGACAATGTCTGCGCTATAAATTTTCTTTTTCTCTGCATTTGAGATGCGCTCCTCCCGTCTGGCCCGAACGCCGGCCGCCACCGTAAGCCCCATAAAACGATATACTTGCCCCATCTCTTCTGCGTCCCGCAAGGCAAGATATTCATTCGCAGTCACCAGGATGACGCTTCTGCCAGTGAGGGCATTCAGGTATAGGGGCATAGTGGCAACCAATGTCTTTCCCTCTCCCGTATTCATTTCAGCCAGGCAACCCTTGTGGAGGGCAATTCCTCCCAATACCTGCACATCAAAAGGATCCATCCCAAGAACCCTCTTGTCTGCCTCACAGACTGCCGCAAATGCCTCAGGCAAAATCCCATCCAAACTCTCCCCTGCTGCCAGCCGTTCCTTAAATTCTATAGTCAAATGCGCCAAGTCTTCGTCCGACAGCGCAGCCATCCGCTCTTTATGGCTTCTGACCTGACGCAGGTTTTTTCTCAATTTCCTCAATTTCCCTTTCTGTCCCATATATTGTTCCCTTCCCCCGCTATTTCACATATTACAATCGAATGGAAACGGAATTTTGTGACCCCTCCATTGATAAGCTGCAATTTATAACTATAGGTTTTCAGCGGGCATTGGAAATCTGTCATACGTTCTCGGATGGCAATGCTGCCCACTTCCACCTCGTACCTATCATAAAACACCAAGCGCACCATGCACTCTTCGTCTTCGGGACAGTCAATATTCAAAATAATTTGGTAATGGCTCTCCCCGTCAATCATGGGAAGCGCCGGCTCAATCCGCTGCATCTGGTAATTGGTCTTGGAATACCATTGCTTGATGACCGTGCCAGGAGGCATCAGGCAATTGAAAAATTCCACATCATCCTTTTTGTGGAAGGTGATTTCCGAGCCATATAAGTAAGTGTCCGCCGCATATTCATTCCAGTAAATTGTCCATCTCTCTCCTGCCATTTCTTACCTCCTGCCAAAATCCTCATACAGGATTTTCTTAAACTGGCTGGAAAACCAATTCACAATCGCCAAAGTATTGTCATTATGCCTGCCATGAATTCCTTTGCCATAGACCTCCACACCGCCTGACCGCAAGTGGGACAGCAGGGTGTCATAGGCATCTCCATCGTAATCGTCCTCTATCATATAGGAAATGATAAATTTTGAGCCTCCCCAGTTCACTGCATCAAATTTATTCCAGAATTTTTCATTTAATGTCTTCACAGCATCTGCGCTAAGGCTGCCACATTGGTAGAACAAGACGTCCAGTGAGGACGGAAAGCCGCCTGGACGATGGAGCCTCTCATTCACTGCCACATTCCCAAGACTCGCCACAGGCTTGCCCACAATCATTGCATGCGGCCTAATGTCGCAGCCATAATACAATGCGCCACAAGATCCCATGGAAATACCCGACAGGATAACCTGGTCAGAAGTAAAATCCAATTCCTCCATGTATTTTCGAATGACATCCACAAACATCATTTCATACTCTCTGGAGCCCACATAACATCCTCCGCCCTCTAGACGCTGTTCTGCCAGAAGTAAAAATGGACATCCCATACTCTTCATAAGATGATAACCCTCAAAGCCTTGTGCTGTCTTGTACCCGGAAAAATAGACGTTCAGAGGAGGCTTCCTATCTCCAGGGTCAAAATAACAGAAAATCTCTTCCCTGCCCGAAGTCTCATACCGTTCCCCCCCCGGAAGAAAATATCCATGCCTTCCCCTAGAATATCGGTCATGCAGCGCTATGATTCGAAGTTCCCCGCTCCCCCTTGCCTGCAATGATACAAAGATATTTTCCTGAGAACGCTTCCCTTCGATACGGACAACCCGCCTCAAATCCTCCTCACTAAATTCCCATTCGCCCACAACCTCAGAAATACTCCCTACCAGAAAATGCGTTGTTGTAAGGGAAATCTCAACACCCGAATCTTTCTGGTATTCTAACCACAAATCTATCACCTGTCCCTGCAATATGGGAATGTTATTGCGCCAATAGGCAATTTGCCGAAATTCTTCTCCAAACTCCCCTTTTAAGACTACACTATAGCTCCCATTCCATTTCACAGAGCCAGAAAACTCCTGCGCTATAGCTAGATTTTTGGGCTCAAATTTTTCCCCATATGGCTTTGGAAAATAATACCTCACCTCTTCCAACAGAAACCTCTGAATATCATCTGTAGCCAGAAGCTGCACCTTTCTGCTGTCATAGAGCCAAGCCATTCTGCCATAGGCATTTACTTTCTCTGTCACAAATATAGTATAAGTCTTCGAAGCCTGATACAAGGCCTCAATCTCTTCCCCTGTAGGCGTTCGATCCAGGAAGATTAAGTCATAGGGCTTTGGGGGAGACTCTTTCAGCACACTGGCATATTCAAAGTCTATCCCCTTGGGCATCTCATATTTTCCTCTCCAGTCTTCCTCCCCCAACTGCAAGATATGAATATTATCCACTGAACTAACGCTCCCTTCTTACCGCTTATGCATGGCATGCCTATGCCGCACATGCCACTCTTACCACTCTCTCCCTTTCAGTTTCCACTCCCACTCTCTTTGCTCCATTCATCCTCCGCCCCCATAGACTCAATCACTCTCTTCCACTCTTCCAGTAACTTATCTGTAGTATAGTTCTTGCCAATTTCATAAGAGCTAACCATAGCCTCATTCCAATTGGACAGCCCATTCAGGTAATAATCCAAAGCCTCCGGCAGCTTCCTTATCTCTGCCAAAAGGATGCCATTTCTGCCATCCTCCACGAACTCTGTGGCCTTGCGCACAATCTGCGGAATGCCCACACTGATAGCCATAATCTGCAAGTATAACTCTGGTACATCCCTCAAATCCACAACCAGCCTCTGTTCCCTCATGCATTTGCTGACCTCCAGCTCATCCACGCACTGCTCCACAAAAAATTTCACCGGAACTGCCCTTAAGTCTTCCAACTGATTTTCTGAAACATCTTGCGCAGAGTCTTCCATAGTCCAGCCTTCCTCCAGCCCAACCTCCTTAAGGCATCTGCGCGTCTTTTCCAAAAGCCTCATTTTCCAATCCCAGTCAGCCTTTCTGGTAAATAGATGAATTCTGGCATCTTCATTTTGAAGAAGGTAATTCCCCAACGTTTGTATCAATTCCTTAAAAGCCTCATCGCCAATCTCATCTATGGGAACCATAATTTTCTGGACATTCAGCTGCTGGCTGATTCCAAAATCTACCCGGGAGTCATATGGGGTAATAGAAGTGATATGCTTTATTTCTTTCCTCAGCCTTTCCTCAATCCGCATCTGATTTTCTCTCGAATCCGCAATGACATAGCCTGCTCTTCGCACAATGCCGCATGTTTTGGGATAGCGTTCCAGAGGATACCGATTCCCAAAAAAAGATAACATCATACGCCTGCCTTCCAACGCCTCCTGCAAAAGCCCCACATGGCGCTCGTGCATGGCTGTGCAGAAAATATCCCGCTCTTCTGTCAGAGACAGATAGGATTTTAACACCTCGGAAATCACCTGCTCCATATTTCCATAAGACAATTTGGAAAATTTCCTTGTCTGCTCTGTTTTTTGGTACAACACCAAATATTCGGGATAGCTTGGATTGACCTCCACATGGCCGTCTTCCTGAAAACACCGCAGCTTCCATTTTCCATTTTCCATTAGGTAATCCTGGCGCACTGGCTTTTCTTCTTCATAAATAATGGTGGAAGAGACAAATCCCCTATCATCATAAAGGTTTTTGCGCACAACCTTGCCATTTTCATATAAATCGATTTGAATGGGATTCCCATCTTCCCCAAACTCTATCTGTGCATACTTTTGCCCTTTCAGCAAAGCAACCACCACATATTGGGTATACAAAAAGTGAATCCCCTCCGGCCATTTTATATTGTGGAAGGACAGCACCACGGGCTTTTTTCTTCGAATCTCCTGGATTGCGTCAAAGCAAGACCAATAGGGTGCATGGAACACTCCCTGGCGATGGAGGAAATGCCGAAAATTCGGCGTGAAACTAAGCAGCAATATTTGATAGGGATAAGCCTTACTGCGATGGAAAAGCTGTATTTGCTTCACCGTATCATCAAATTCTGTATGCATCCGCCTGACATGCCAGTTCTGCTCATTTTCACACCATTGCCCCTGCTTATACCAGGCTGGAATAAAATATAACATCATTTCCCTCCCTAAATAAACGGCTGATAAGCATCGTAATTTTGAATCGCCACCATTTCCCGATAAAGATTGCACCAAATCCCAGCCAGCATCATGATGGAAGACGGGAGCATCCCAACTGCGCTGTCTATGCTTCCTGCACACTGCAGCGCCAATGGAGTCCCCAAACACATTCCCATGACGGTAGCGCTAAAAAAGCTAATCCGAAATACCGTCCCTGTCAAGTACCGCTTCGTGTCCCGCCCCGCATGAAGATTCAATATGCTGTCGCCACTCTTCAAAAACTGTTCTGTAAGATCCTTAGGCCCTATAAATACCATAGAAAACCCAATAGTCAAAATATACAAAACAGCAAGATACACCGCAATCCCAAGAGGGCTGTCCAAAGCCATGTTCTCCTCTAGCCACAAAATGCCTGCATGATGCGGAAATAGAAGCACAAGGCCAAATACCAGCAGCCTTGGAATCATAAAAAATGCTGTAGAAAACATTACTGGCATAATCCCAATAGGGTTAAGCTTAATCGCCAGGTAATTCTTGTCCGCATAGATGTTATGGATAGAGATTCGCTGCACGGGTATCCGTTTCTCAGCATTTTCCATCACAATGACAATCACCACCAAAACCACAGATATAAGAAGGGGGATGAAAAGCTGCCTGCCCATATTTTGGCCTATTGTTGAAAGAATTCCATCTAAAATATTGACAAGAATCAGCGCTGTCTGTCCGCCAATCCCATATTTCTTATTCCGCTCAGATAACCAAAGGATTACCATGACGCCGGCAACCATTTCTATAGCAGCTATTGCCTGCATAACAAAAAAAGGCAACTCCGCTGCCCCAAAGCGCAGCTCCTGCACACGGAGCAAAGACTGCAGGATTGCCAGAAGAAGCGTTACCATATAGATGGAGATATTGATTTTCTTAGGGGAAATCAGCGCCTTTGCGTCATTGCTTCTGCAGGCAACGATTATCTGGATTAAAATAGATGCTATCATATAGGGGGATATCCCCAGCGCAAAGACAGAGGAACGGTATGCATCCCCGCTAATCGTCTGCATCAGCAGCTCCTCTGCGCCAATCGCTTGGTTGGCATATGACGAAATATCTATGCCGTACAAGGGAATACAGCGCCCCACTAAATATATCAGGAGGATGATAGCTGTGTACAGCACTTTATACTTCATTATGGTGTCTTTCCTTTTTGCCCACACGAAAATTTCCTCCCCAAACCGTATTTTTTACAAGGAATGAGTGGCCATTCCTTGCAAAATGGCCACTTATCCCTCTTGACTCTTCTTTACTTGCGATCGGAATTGTCGGTATTTCTCACTGCTTCTTTCTCTGCGAAGATTCCTTTCTTGTTCTTCTTGTCATATGCAGTCTTTCCTGTTACGGCTGCAACGATTGGAATAATCCACCACCAGAACCCGCGCTTATCTGTTTCTTCTTCCTGTTTCAAGGATGCAAGCGGAACATTCTCATCCTCTGCCTCAGTAATTACAGCGTCTTCTTCCTCTCCTATTACTGGAAGCGGAACTGTCTCCTCCTCAGTAGCATTTGCGCCATTATCGCCTGGAAGAGTTGACGGCACTGTAGGATCCGGAGCCGTTATTTCAGGAGTCGTCGTCCCACCAACTGGTGTCTGCACTACGGCAGGAGCTGTTGGGGCAGCCGTGGCTGCACTCACCGGAACGGTTGGCGTTCCCGGAACTGGCATCGGAATATTAGCAGCTTCGCTCATCGATGCGCTTGTGCTGGCGGATGCACTGGCACTTGCGGATGCACTTGTGCTGGCGGATATGCTTGCGCTCTGGGATGCAGCCGTGCTGGCTCTCTCAGAGGAAGCTGTGCTGGCGCTTTCGGATCTTGCGGCGCTGGCAGACCTGGATGTGCTTATGCTCTCAGACCTTGCTATGCTGGCGCTTTCAGACCTGGATGCGCTGGTGCTTGTGGAAGCGCTTGCGGATATGCTCTCACTTACCGATGCGCTCTCGCTGGCACTTGCGGATGCACTTTCGCTTACCGATGCGCTCTCGCTGGCACTTACGCTTGTGCTGGCGCTCTCGCTCAAACTTACGCTTGTGCTGCCACTCTCGCTCAAACTTACGCTTGTGCTGGTACTCTCACTTACGCTCGTGCTGCCACTCTCACTTACGCTTGTGCTGGCGCTCTCGCTCTCACTTACGCTTGTGCTGGCGCTCTCGCTCTCGCTTACGCTTGTGCTGGTACTCTCACTTACGCTTGTGCTAACGCTCTCGCTGGCACTTACGCTTGTGCTAACGCTCTCGCTTACGCTTGTGCTGGTACTCTCACTTACGTTCGCGCTGGCACTCTCGCTCTCACTTACGCTTGTGCTGGCACTCTCGCTCAAACTTGTGGACGTGCTCTCGCTCAAACTCGTGGATGTGCTCTCACTCTGGCTTGTGCTCGTGCTCTCGCTCAAACTCGTGGACGTGCTCTCACTCTGGCTTGTGCTCGTGCTTTCACTTAAGCTTGTAGATACGCTCTCGCTCAAACTCGTGGATACGCTCTCGCTCAAACTCGTGGATGCACTCTCA
>CAOKUK010000021.1 GCA_948472595.1 uncultured Eubacterium sp. | reverse complement strand
ACAGAGAGCGGCTACGATGAAGAAAATCTGGCAAAGGCTTTTCATTATCTGTATTCCGGCTATTGCATTGCTGAGAGGCCCAAAATGCTCTACAATAAAAAGCCAGGGGAAGAGAAGGGGACTTACGTTTTGGTTTACCATGCAGACGGCCCTACCGATGCAAATGTCCTAAAGTACTTGAAGGATGGGACGAACCCCAGCCGGTACAGCAGAGCCAGCATGGGCTTTGCCGTATCCGATTCGCCCTATGGCCCCTTTAAGCTGGTCAACGTGCAGCGGATGAATTACAAGACAGGCGGCAATTACAGTGCGAATGCAGGAATGGCTCGGGATATGACAGTGTTCTTAGACGACACGGACATTGACCAGAATGGCGTGAAGGATGCCTATGCCATTTATTCCAGCGAGGAGAACAAATACATGTACGTCTCCCTGTTGAACGAGGATTATACCGGCCCAGCCACAGAGGGGGAAGCAGACAGCATGACAGTCAATGGGGCAACAGTGCAGACTTTCGGAGCCAGAGTCCTTGGAAACGCAGTCAACCGGGAAGCCCCGGCTGTGTTTAAATATGGCGGCTATTATTACATGTTTACTTCCGGCACGTCTGGATGGATGCCCAACAAGGCTTCCTACTATCGTTCCACAAGCCTGTACGGCGGCTGGGTTGACATGGGCGACCCTTGTGAGGGCGGCTCTGCCACCACCTTCGGTTCCCAGCCCACGGCAGTGATCCCGGTGGATGCGGCAAAAGGGAAATTCATCTATATGGGCGACCGCTGGAGCTATACCCAGTCAGGCAATTCCACGGATTCCGCCCATTGGGATTCCAGCTATGTATGGCTTCCGGTGCGCATAGACAGCGAAGCCGGAGCTTTGCAGCTGCCCAAACTGTCTTATTGGGATATGAGCGCCTTTGGGCAGGGGGAAGAGGAGCGGGCAATCATCAATACGAAGATGCCCAAGGCCATCTTTGGCATAGAGGATCTGCCTTCTGTCGTGAATGTCACTTATCAAGGCCAGTCTTTGGATACGCCGGTTACTTGGAGCATGGCGGATGGCAAGCGTTTTACATGGCAGAAGGTGACAGGCGTCCTTACAGGAATGGGCGGAAAGACCGTCACCTTGGAAGTTGCCGTGGCGCCCAAAAATATGGCCTATTTTGTGGATGCTGGCGCAGAAGGCATTGCAGGGCGCACATTTTATGACGCAGTGGCGGAAAGCGGCGGGCTGAAAAATAAAGCGGCAGACCAGCCCTATAGCGGCGCAGACGGCTGGGGATACCTGGAGGGGAACACCTCCGCTCGGAACATGCCCCAAGGAAGCATTTATGAGCTTCTCCGTTACGTGGATGGCAATAAAGGGGGGGCGACTCGTTCCCTGACTTACCAGTTTGACGGCTTGGATTCAGGCAGCTATTCCATTTACCTGGGGCTGTATGAGCCGGATTCCTGGTACAGTGAGAAACGCATCGCAAGCGTTGCCATTTCCCAGGGCAGCCAGATTCTTGCGGAGCGCGAGGAAGGCTATGGCGGAAAGGGCGCAGAGCATATGGTGTCTTATGAAAAGCTGGGCGTGGCTGCAGGGGAGGGATTGAAAATCTGCCTTTCTCCTAAGAATGCAGGGAGCAATACGGATGTGCAGCTTAGCTGGATTGCCATCGTAAAAGAAGAAGGCGAGAATCCGCCGCCTGCAGAGAAGACATTTTCCGTGACTTTCCAGCCGGAAAATGGGGAAAAGCCCAGCGTCTTGACCGTGAAAGAGGGAGAAAAAGCGCAAAAGCCCAAGGATCCCATAAGGAAAGGCTACAAGTTCCAAGGTTGGTTTGCCCCGGGAAGCCATGCGGCCTTTGATTTTGCAAAGGCAATAACGGCAGACCTTGTGCTGACGGCGCATTGGGAGAAGGAGTCGGAGAAGCCGCCAATCCTTTCCATCCGCAGCGCATCGGTTCGGGTGGCCAAGGCCGTATACACAGGGAAATCCTTAAAGCCCAAGGTGACCGTAACCTACAAGGGCAAGAAATTAAAGGAAAAGAGAGATTATGCCTTACAGTACAGCAGCAATAAGAAGGTGGGGCAGGGAAAAGCAGTCCTGGTCGGGAAGGGCAAGTACAGCGGCAAGAAGACCGTGAAATTCCATATCCTCCCAAAGGCTGTGAAAATCAGCAAGGCCGTCAACATTAAGGGGAAGAAGGCATTGGTGAAGTTTGGCAAGTCCCCGGGTGCGAAAGGCTATGAGGTATCTTACGCCACCAACAGTAAATTCAAATCCTCTAAGAAAAAAACCGTAAGTTCCACAAGCACTGCGCTGCCTAAGCTAAAGAAAGGCAAAACTTATTACATAAGGGTGCGGGCCTATGCAAAGGTAGGGAAAGAGACCTTGCGCAGCAGCTACAGCAAGGCAGTGAAGGTTAAAATAAAGAAATAAGGAAGCGGGAATGGCAAGAGGCCAGCCGGATGCCCCTGGAAGGGATTCGGCTGGCCTCTTATTCAATTGGAATCGCTATTTCCAGATAGTCTTCACTCACCTTTGCTAAGGTGCGGTAAATGGGATGCTTCCATGTCTTGGCCAGCCTTGGGTCCAGGATGGGGATTTCCTCGATGCGAAGAAAAATGCCCCCGGCCGCATGCAGCTGCCCCAGCGTCCCAATCTGCAGGGAAAACCCCTTGTCATCATGGGCAAGGAGCGCAGGCCTTTCATATGTCATCAGGCTCAGCACAATGTCCCCTGCCTCCAGCAGGCGGAAGCGGTCTCGGATGCAGATTTCATGCCCTTTCGTAAGGCTCGCTTCCCGGCGGTAGGACAGCGTTTTGGCTTCTCGGGGATAGGCCCCTGCAAGCTCCATCTCAATCCGGCAGGCGTCCTCCTTAAGCTCCCAGCGCACATCTTTTGCGCAGTAATTGTCCCCGGCTGCTTGCATCGCCCCATGGATAGACGGCAGATTGTGGTAAGAAGACTGCATGGTCCAAATCTCATACCGCTGCGGGGAAAAGGTCTTTTTCGTATAGCTTTCCACGCCCACATCAATTAGGAAGGGCTTTCCATCCAGATAAACGGTAAAGCTTCCTGTGTCGTTGTGGTTGTGGCTGTCTGCGTTCCCGCCGGCCTTCACGGCCAGGCAGGCCCTTTTATCCCGCGCCAGGAAAAGCCCTGTGCTGGGGTAATATATATCCGGATGGCGCGCCGGTTCGGGATGCCTCTTTGCATAATCCCGTATCCTTGCGGCATTCGCCCCATTCCCAAGCCGATAGAAAAGGTTGTTCTCCTCTGGAAGCAGCAGGCTGTCTCGCCCCCCGGCCATAAATTCCTGGGCTGCAAACCGCATCATCTCGCCATTTCCTGAGCGCTCCCCAAAAAGGAATTCCCGCACTCCTGCCCGTCCGGCTATCGGGGAGCAGTCTGCAAAGTTCACATAATATTCATCAGCTACGTGCACATTCAGAATATAGGAGGCTATATTTTTGATTTTCTCCTCGGCGTATAATTTCCCAAAAGCCCCGCCTGTCACTGCATTTGCGGTTTCCAGCGTCTGGAACAGGCAAAGCCCTGCATGGCGGTAATACTGCGCCCCTTCATCGCAGCACCCATCCTCTCCATATTCCGCCAGAAAATAATCTGCGCTGCGGCAGGCTTTTTCCAGTATTCTCCGCTGAAGACCCTTGTCCGTATCCGTTAGAAACGCAGCCAAGAGGACATTCTGCGTGCACCAAATCGTCCAGTTGTTCAAGGGCTCTTCCCCATTCCCCATCCACCAAAAATGCTTATTAAGATAAGGCGCAAAGACCCGTTCCTGCAGCTCCTGCCCAATCCGTTTGCAGATGAGCGGGCATACGCCATCCAGCTTTTCCTTCATCAGGTAGAAAACAGTGGCCAGCACGGCTGCCGTCTCGCAGGCAAATAAATCCAGCACAGGGCTTTTGGCGTCCGGCAGGGGCAGCTGCGGCGCATCGCGCACATAGGTATTATGGGCAGGCAGCTGCCACCCGCTTTCCTCGCAAATGGAAAAGACGCCATTTACAATGTCGTCTAAGAACCGCCCCTTATTTTCTGCGCATTCCGCCAACGTCAGGCTGCCCAGCGCCCGGCGCTTTTCAAAATAGTTTGCCTCAAAGCGGCTCCGGTTCCCGGTGCGCCCAAAATCCATATACTGAGCCGGCGAAAGCCAAGGGAATTCATGCCCCAGATATTCCATGCCTAATCCAACTGTCCCCTCTTTCCATTCCAAATCCATCGCATCCCAGGCCTTGCGCTCCCCAATCCTCCCATAAGGCCTAAATTCTAAAATCTCTCCTTGAAACCCATCCATAATCTCCTGAAACATTGCGATCCTCCTCAATCTCCTGAAACATTGCGCTCTTCCTCCTGGCAGTCTGCTATCCCTGCTGCGACTGATTCATAAAGTCCCTGGGCGACACGCCCGTCACTTTCTTGAACACCCTGCTGAAGTAAAAGGGGCTCTCAAAACCCAGCACATTGGAAACTTCGTACACCTTCAAATTTCCGCCCTTAAGCATCCCCTTGGCCATCTCTACCTTTCGTTGGTTGACGTAATCCGTAAAGCCGCACCCGCCGTATTTTGAGAACAGCACGCTTAAGTAGTTGGGGCTGATGCTGAACGCTTCCGCCGCCTGGTTCAATGTGATTTTCTCTTCAATATGCTCATTGATATACTTTTTCACATTCCCCACGATATGGTTCTTATAATCTTTGTTGTGGGCTGCAAAGCTCCTGCACAGCCCGTCCCGAAACACTTGCAGCCATTCCAGAATCTGCTTCACGCTGGTAAGCTTATACAGCGACCGATACCCATCCCCATGCCCTTGGAAAATTTCAGACACAATCTGCTCCCCGTTATTCAACAGGGATAGGGACATATAGAGGATATTCCCGGCAGCATCCAGAGCCTGCACATAGTGGCTTTGCTTGTCCTCAAACAGCTCCATGATCGATGTGAAGACGTCATGCAGCGCCTTTTCGTCAAACTCCGCATAAGCCTTGCGGATATCCTCTTTGAAGACAGACATGTTGAACACGTTTTTCAACGGCTCTTTCAGGGGGATATCCTCTGCAAAGAGGATAGGGCTTTTGGCCGTCGCACAGGAGAATACCTGTTTTGCGTCTTGGAAAGAGGAAGCTGCCTTTAAGGACTGGCGCACCATCCCGCCGATGCTGGCCCTTATGGTGACCCCATAGTAATTGAACAGCATGGACGCCGTCTGCTGTAGAGCGTTTTGGATAGTGCCCTTATTTGCGTCTTCCTGGTCCTGCTCTAGGAAAAAGACCACAGAGAAATGCTTCATGTCCAAAGAGAGCACATGGCAGGGCGTGTACCGGGAAATCAGCTCCCGGGCAATCTGCAGGCTGCTGGAGTAAAGGCTTAGCTGCCTTTCTATGGGAAGGCCTTCCGTGGCCTTGCCATTGACTTCCACATAAGCCACGGCATAGGCGGCATAGCTAAGGCAAAGCTTCAGGTTGCCGGCCTGGGTCTGGAACTGGCTTTCCGATTCGAATAGGTTAAAGAGCAGGCGGGTGAAGAACTGTTCTCGCAGGAGGTAGATGCTGTTTACGGAGGTCTGCGAAAGATGCATGGCTTGCTGGGCTTTCTCCACCTTCTCTAAAGCCTGTCGGATGGCTTTGCCCAAAGACTCCGGCGTAAGCTCCAGCTTCACCAGGTAGTCCACCACTTGGTAGGAGATGGCTTCCTTGACAAAGTCGAATTCCTCATAGCTGGTGAGGATGATGAACACGGGGAGCTCCCGCTTTTCCTCCATGCATTTCTGCGCCAGCTGCAGGCCGCTCATGACAGGCATCTTAATGTCCGTGATTACGATTTCCGGGCTATGCTCTTTTATCATCTCATAGGCCGTCTGCCCATTGGATGCCGTCCCCAGGATTTGGATGCCGTAGTCTTCCCAATTAAGCATGGACTTGATGCCAGCCAGCACCAAGGGCTCGTCGTCTGCAATCAATAAATTAATCATGTGAAGTTTCTTCCTCCGTTTCATCTGTAATCAGGGGCAGCAGGATGGAGATGGTGGTATAGCGCCCGGGCTCGCTTTGGACCTGCAGCCCATAGCCTTCCCCAAACTCATACTGCAGCCTCTTGTGCACATTGTAAATGCCGATTTCTTTGAAAAAAGAGTGCTTTGCCGGGGTGTTTTCTTTCAGGAGGCGGCCGGCAACCTCAGGCGGCATCCCCACGCCATCGTCTGTCACGTCAATGCGGATATCTTGCTCCTTGGTCTTGAAGACGCAGATGGTGATGGTTCCGGCTCCCTTTGGCTCGATTCCATGGAAAATTGCGTTCTCCACAATGGGCTGCAAGGTGAATTTTAGGATTTGGCATTCTAAGAGGCTTTCCTTTGCCACGTCCAAGACCAGGGAAATGGTGCCGCCATATCGGTACTTTTGGATCATAAAGTAGTCCTGTATTAAGGAAAGCTCCTGCTTTAAGGGGATGAGGGCGGCGGCGCTTTTGGAGATGCTCTTTAAGAGCCGGGCCAAGGAGGTGGTCATCTCTGCAATTCCTGGGGCATTTTGCGCTGTGGCCATCCATTTGATGGAGTTTAAGGTATTGTAAAGGAAATGAGGGTTAATCTGGCTTTGCAGCATCTGGTACTCATAATCCCGCTTTTGCCGCTCATCCTCTAGCTTCTGGTTCATTAGGGTCAGCACGTTTTCCGACAGGTCGTTGATGTTCCTGCCGATTTCGCCCAGCTCATGGTTCCATTCCGTAGAGGGGTCCCGAGAGAAGTCCCCCAAGGCAATCCGGGACATCCGCTGCTGGAGCTGCTTGACCGGCACATGGATGGTGCGGTTCAAAAACCAGGATAGCAGGAACCCGATGGAGCAGGCTGCCAAAAAGATGACCAGCAGGATTAAAAGGAAGGAGCGGAGGATGTCCTGCTGGAGGAACTGCTCGTCTAAGCATTCTGTCACATAGAGCCCTTGCTCTTTCAGGGGGCGGGTCAGGAGGATAGCGGAGCTTTCGTCTTCCTTGCAGATTGCTTTTTGGATGATCATGTCTTCACCCAGGGCGATATGGGAGAGGTCTTCGGTCACCTCGTAGGAGGCTTCCTGGGGAATCAGCGTGCGGCCGTCATATTGGTACTGGGATTCCCCAATCCGAAAGAGCAGGCGGCGGCTGTTTTCAGAGCGGTAATTCTGAATTGGGCCTGTGATGACAGAAAGGGAGATTTCCGTAAAGATGTAGCCAATCTCTCCTGCATGGTAAGGGTGCTGTATGGAATAGAGGATTGGCAGCATGGGCACGTCTTTGGTGGCGATGAAGGGGTCTTGGAGGATGCCGGTGCAAATCTGCTCTTGATGGTCTCGGAGGGTGGCGTAATAGGGGAGGCCGTATATTCCCTCAGAGGAGACGGCTGGGGTGGAATAGGGAGACTCCACCACTTGCAGGATTTGGCTGTCGAACTTCCCCATGGCGACAATCCGCACCACCTGCGTAGGAAGCGCCGCATTTGAGGAATATGTCTCAAGCATAAATTCCCTGGCTTCCCGTTTCTCCTGGTTGCTTGCCATTGGGCCGTCCATGGCGAACATGCGGATTTTGCCGCTGTTCTTGCAGGATATGATGAAACTTTTCACGCTGCTGATATTGGAGTCTATAGAAGAGCACAGAAAAGAAAGCCTGGTTTCCGAGGTCTGAATTAGGTTCTTTTTCAGGTTGTTGGACACCAGGTGATAACTGATAATTGTGACAATGGCGCTGATTAGGAGAATGACAGAAATTGTGCAGGATAGGATGCGGAATCTTATAGTATATAGGTATTTTTTAGGCTTATGGCGGAACTTTGGCATGTGCATGGCGTATCTCCTTGAAAAACTTTTGGCTATCGTCCGGCGCCTTCCATAAGGCGCAGAAAGGGGCTCTTTCCTAATATTCTAGCATAAGAAAGCCGTCTTTAAAAGGCGGTTTGGGCAAAAAAAAGGCAATCCCCCAAAATGGGAGAAAAAGGATAGGAAAGTTAAAGATTTTGCATATTTTATCTTTGGGAAAAGAGAATCTCGGATGGATTATGAATAAAAGAAGTAGATTTTCTATGTAAAAAACAATCGGAAAATTATATACTAAATACAACGGCAGGCGGCAAGGCTTCCGCCTGCAGGAATAGGCTTACATTATGATTTCTAAATGAAAGGAAGGAAAGTATTATGAAAAGAAAAGTATTGAGCGTGCTGCTTGCGGCAGCAATGGCGGCCTCCCTATTGACAGGGTGCGGCGGGGGAAACAATAAGCAGGAAGAAAGCAATGCGCCGGCGGCAGAGGACGCCAATGCCCAAGCAGATGCGGATGGGGCAGAGAACGAGGCGGAGCCTGCTGCAGAAGATGGCGCAGGAGATGAGGCGGAGCCTGCGCCGGAAGAATCTGAAGGCGGCCAAGAGGGCACAACCTTGAAATGGGCAATTTGGGACAAGGACGCAACGCCTTACTGGGAAGCTTTAAAGAGCGCCTATGAAGAGGCGAACCCAGGCGTGGCTATCGAGATGACAGACCTTGGCTCTACCGACTATGACACGGTGCTGGCAACGGAACTGTCCGGCAGCGGCTCTGATTTCGATATTGTGTCCATCAAGGACATGCCGGGATATGCCACGTTGGTGTCCAAAAACACCTTAGAGCCGTTGGACAGCTATATTGAGAACGCAGGCATTGACTTGAGCCAGTACGGCGGCGTGGACAAGCAGATTTCCGTGGATGGGAGCCTCTATGAGCTGCCGTTTCGGAATGACTTTTGGGTAATCTTCTATAATAAGGATGTGTTTGACGCTAAGAACGTGGAGTACCCTACCAACGACATGACTTTTGAGCAGTACAAGGAGCTGGCCAAGAAGGTGACGGACGACACCTTTGGCTCCCAGGTATATGGCGCGCATTACCATACCTGGAGGAGCGCCGTGCAGCTGTTCGGCGTGCTGGATGGGCAGCACTCCATCCTGGATGGCAATTATGATTTCTTCAAGCCATACTATGAGATGGTGCTGGAGCAGGAAGACGCCCAGGTCTGCAGGAATTATGCGGACTTAAGCGCAGAAGGCCTTCACTATTCCGCAGCATTCTCCGGCGGCGATGTCGCCATGATGAACATGGGGTCTTGGTTTATCGCCACGCTGATTTCCAGCTTGGAGAGCGGCGAGTATGATTCCTCCCTCTGCGGCAATTGGGGCATTGTGAAATACCCCCATGCAGAAGGCGTGGAAGCAGGCTCTACCTTGGGCACTATCACGGGGCTGGCTGTTACCAGCGTTTCTGAGCAGAAGGACGCAGCCTTTGATTTCGTGAATTGGGTATCCGGGGCAGAAGGCGCAAAGGTGATGGCTGAGACGGGGAACTTCCCGGCTCTTATGAACAGCGAAATCACGGACTTGATTTCCGGCATGGAAGGGTTCCCCTCCGATCCGGAGAGCAAGGAGGCTTTGAACGTGTCCAACTTGTATTTGGAGGCTCCGTATGCAGAGAACGTATCCCAGATTAATGATATCCTGGACACTTACCATACTTCCATCATGAACCGCGAGATGTCTGTGGATGAAGGTATCGCAGCCATGAATGAAGAAGTGGGGAAAATAGCGGCAGAGTAGGCAAAAAGCAGGCAATCTGCAGTGAAGCGAGAGGCAAGGCTGGCGGGCAAGAAGCCAGCCTTGTGCCTTGCAAGGGGCTTGTAAGGCTGGAAAGGGCAGGAGATGAGAGATGGATGAAAGAAAAGCGGCCCAGCTGAGGAAGCTGGAGGCAGAGACGGCGGATTTGATGGAGAAAATCCGCGCGGAGCAGGATCTTGAGAAGAAGAAAAAACTGATTGCGAAACGGGAAATGAAACAGAGGAAGGCGACGGCTATCCGGGCAAACCGCAAAGTCAGCCGCGAGACGAAGCGGGATATTGTGGCCTATTCCTTCATTGCGCCGAATTTCATTGGATTTGCGGTATTCACCCTTGTGCCGATTGTGTTTGCGTTCCTCCTTGCCTTTATGAAGTGGGATGGGAGCAATGCCATTTCCTTCGTGGGGCTTGGGAACTTCATGCGTCTGCCTGGGGACACATTTTTCTTGGCGGCGCTTAAGAATACCATTATCTATGTGGTGGGCACGGTGCCCCTCACCATGGTGGCTTCCATGGGCCTTGCCATTGTGCTGAACCAGAAAATCCGGGCAAGGGGATTTTTCCGGACTGTGGCGTTTTTCCCTTATGTGGCGTCCCTGGTGGCCATCACGGCTGTGTGGAGCATGATTTTCCACCCATCCAAGGGGCCGGTGAACTACATATTGCTGAAGGTGTTCGGCGTTGCCCAGTCCAACCTGCCGAAATGGTTCAGCGGCGGGCTTGTGCTGGTCACGCTGATTCTGTTCAGTGTCTGGAAGTACATGGGGTATTACATGGTGATTTACTTGGCGGGGCTGCAGGGGATTTCCAACGAGCTGTATGAGGCGGGGAGCTTGGACGGTGCGAATACATGGCAGAAATTCCGGTATATCACTTGGCCGCAGCTGCGTTCCACCACGTTTTTCGTTGTCGTCATGCTGACCATCAACTGCTTCAAGGTATACGACATCGCAGTGATGCTGGCAGGCGGCGGGGACGGGAAGCTGAGCACTTCGGCAACGGTTCTTGTCTACTATATTTACCAGAACGCATTCAATTATTGGGATTTGGGCTATTCCAGCACAATTGCCATGGTGTTGTTTGTGATGGTGCTGGCTATCACGCTGGTTCAGTTCTGGTATGAGAAGAAATTGGAAGAATAGGATGGAAGGAGGAACCGGGATGAAAGCCGGAGGGAAAAAGGAAAGATTCAGCTCGAAGAAAAGGAATGCTTTAATCGGAAAGATTGTCCTCTATGCCGTGCTCCTCGTGATTACGGCGCTGATGGTGATTCCGTTTTTGTGGATGCTCTCTGCGTCCATCAAGTCGAACCGGGAAGTGTTCCTGATGGCTCCGTTTGAGTGGATCCCCAAAGTGCCCAAATGGGACAATTATGTGGAAATCTGGACGAAGATACCGCTTTTTAAATTTGTGGAAAACACCGTGATACTGACTATCGTGGTGACGTTTCTGCAGCTGCTGACATCCAGCTTTGCGGCCTATTCGTTCTCAAAGCTGGAGTTTAAGCATAAGAACACGCTGTTTTTGGCCTATATCGCCACCATCGCCATGCCCTGGCAGGTGTATATGGTGCCCCAGTTCATCATGATGCGGGGGATGGGCCTCAATGACAAGCTGCTGGCCATGATCTGCCTGCAGGCATTCTCGGCCTTTGGGGTGTTCATGATGAAGCAGTTTTACGATGGGATTCCCAATGACCTTTGCGAGGCGGCCAGGATAGATGGGATGAGCGAGTATAAGATTTACCGTAAAATCATGCTGCCGCTGTCAAAGCCTGCGCTGTCCACGCTGACGATTTTCACTTTCGTGAATACTTGGAATGATTATTTAGGGCCATTGATTTATTTAAAGACAGAGAGCAAGAAGACAATCCAGCTGGGGTTGAAGATGTTCATCGGGCAGTATTCGGCGGAATACGGGCTGATTATGGCGGGGTCCGTGCTGTCGCTGATTCCGGTGGTGATTGTGTTCCTATGCCTGCAGAAGTATTTCGTGGAAGGAGTGGCCGCCACAGGCCTGAAAGGGTAAGGAGGCGTCCCAGGCAGGCAGCTAGCTTCCCGCAAAAGGGGGCGCTGCCTGCCTTAGAAGCAGGGGATTGATTTTGGAAAGGAGAAAAGGATGGGGATGCTGTTTGCGGATAAGGGATTGATTTCGGATCAGGAGATAGAGGACGCTTTGAGGTTCTGCGCAGGGCAGGTGGAGGCGAACCTGCCCCAGTTCACCAGGAAGTTTCAGAAGGCGTACAGTGAGGGGAATTTTTACCAGCCCATTGAGAATGATTACTGGACGACGGGGTTTTGGACGGGTCAGATTTGGCTGTCTTATGAGTATGCAAAAGAGATGGGGGAGGAGAGAGCCGAACGGCTTCGGGAAGCAGGGGAAATACAGATTGACAGCTTCTTGGACAGGATTGAGCGGAAGGTGGAGGTTGACCACCATGATATGGGGTTCTTGTACTCGCCTTCCTGCGTGGCCGGATATAAATTGATTGGGAGCGCCAAAGGGAGGAAGGCGGCCATTTTGGCGGCTGACCAGCTGCTAATGCGGTACCACCCGGTTGGGGAATTCCTGCAGGCCTGGGGTCCTATGGATGCGCCGGAGAATTATCGGCTGATTATCGACTGCCTGCTGAACCTGCCGCTGCTGTATTGGGCGTCGGAAGAGACAGGAGACGCCCAATACAGGGAAGTTGCGGAGAAACACATCCATACGGCCATGGCAAATGTGATTCGCGAGGATTTTTCCACATGGCATACCTTCTTTTTCAATATGGAGACAGGCGAGCCGGATCATGGAGCCACTTGCCAGGGCTATCGGGATGGCTCCGCCTGGGCCAGGGGGCAGGCCTGGGGGATTTATGGCTGTGCGCTGGCCTATAAGTACACGGGGCGCAAAGAGTACATATCCACGTTCCGGAATGTGGCGCGGTACTTCTTGGAGCATTTGCCAGAGGATTTGGTTCCCTTCTGGGATTTGGAGTTTACGGATGGGGATGCGCAGCCTAGGGATTCTTCGGCGGCCTCCGTGGCGGCCTGCGGCATGTTGGAGATGGCGAAGTACTTAAGCGCAGAGGAAGCAAAGGAATATGAGGCTCTGGCGAGGAAGCTGCTGAAGTCATTGTACGACAATTATGCGGTGAAAGATTCGAAGGCTTCAAACGGCCTGGTGCTGCACAGCACCTATTCGAACCATTCGCCGTATAATACCTGCGACCATAAAGGCGTGGATGAGTGCAATTCCTGGGGTGATTATTTCTATATGGAAGCGCTGATGCGGCTGCATAAGGATTGGGAGCTGTACTGGTAGAAAAGGGCAAGATGGCGCGCTAGCCATACAAAGCAGGGAGAGAGAAGATGGAACGAGATTGGGAGGGAAAATTAAAGGACAAGCAAGATTTCCAAAAACTAATGCGCCGCATCTTGGAGCCGCTGCTTCCTTATTACAGTAAGGGGAGGGCAGGGCTCTCTTTGGGAGAGACGGCCGCCAGCTATGGGAAGAAGGCCATTGCCTTAGAGGCATTTTCCAGGCCGCTTTGGGGGTTGGTGCCGTTTTGGGCCGGAGGCGGAAGCCATCCGCAGTTTGAAAGCGTGTACCGGGAAGGCTTGGCGGCAGGGACTGACCCTGAGAATGAGGAGTATTGGGGGGGCTTTTGTGATTTTGACCAGCGGTTTGTGGAGATGGCGGCTATCGCTTACGGCATGATTCTGGCGCCGGAAAAGGTGTGGGATCCATTGGGCAAGAAAGAGAAGGCGCAGCTGGCCGGTTGGCTGTATGGCATCAATGAGCATGATTTGCCAATCTGCAACTGGGTGCTGTTTGCGGTGCTTGTGAACCTGGCCCTGAAAAAGAGAGGGCAGGCATATGACGCAGAAAAGCTGGAGCGTTACCTGCAGGGGATGGACAGCTTCTATTTGGGGGACGGCTGGTACCAGGATGGGGACAGTGGGCAAAAGGATTATTATGTGTCCTTTGCCATCCATTTTTATACCTTGTTCTATGCAAAGGTGATGGAAGGGGAGGATGCGGAGCGCAGCAACCGCTATAAGGAGCGGGCGTCCTTGTTTGCCCAGCAGTTTATTTACTGGTTTGACGAGGAAGGCGGGGCGATTCCGTTTGGGCGCTCTTTGACCTACCGTTTTGCGCAGGTGAGTTTTTTTGGCGCATGCCTGATGGCAGGGGTGGAGCCGTTCCCCTTAGGGGTGATGAAGGGGCTGATTGTCCGGCACTTCCAGGAATGGATGCGGCGTCCAATCTTTGACCGGGACGATATCTTGACCATTGGCTATGGATACCCGAACCTGGTTATGGCGGAGCGGTACAATGCCCCGGGCTCGCCTTACTGGGCTATGAAATCCTTCGCCATTTTGATGCTTGAGGATGGGCATCCTTTTTGGGAGGCGGAGGCGGAGCCAATGCCGAAATTGAAGGCGCAGCTGGCGCTTCCCAAGGCGGACATGCTGATTCGGCGGTACGAGGGGCATGTGACGGCCTTCGTGCCGGGCAGCTACAGCCCGGCAGGCCATGGGCAGACACCTGCCAAATATGGGAAATTCGCATATGACTCCCGGTTTGCCATTAGCATGGCCAAGTCCAATTTTGAGCTGCATGAGGCAGCGCCTGACAGCATGTTGGCTTTTGTCATTGAGGAGTATGTGTATGTGCGGAGAATCTGCAAGAGCTTTCAGGTGACGGAACGTGAGGTGACTTCCCTCTGGAGCCCCTATGAGGGGATTTGTGTAAAGACTACCATTGTCCCCACGCAAGAGGGGCATATCCGCAGGCATGTGATTGAGAGCAGCCGGGATTGCATCGCATATGACTGTGGGTTTGCGGTGGAAGCCGATGTGGAAGGGGAGCGCCAGGAGGCCATGGAAGATGCGGCGCTTGTGGAGAATGGGCACAGCGGATGCCTGGTGTCCTCCAAAGAGGGAGGCGGGGAAGGCCATGTCATTTTGGCGGATCCAAATACGAACCTGCTGCATCCCATGGCCAGGATCCCTTCTGTATGCTATCGGATTCAGAAAGGGAAAAATGAGATTGTCACAGAAATAAAGGCACATTATAAAGGGAGATAAGGATATCGGGCGATATGGCAAAGCTATTTGATTACAATAATCCAATTTGGAAGTTTATGGGCAGGCTGGCGGATTTGTTTTTCTTGACGGTTCTATGGGCTGCATGCAGCCTGCCCGTCATTACCATAGGCGCGTCTACGACGGCGTTGTATTATGTTGCCTTGAAGATGGCGGAAGGGAAAGAGGGGTATCTGGCGCAGTATTTTTTCCAGGCATTCCGGGAGAATTTCCGGCAGTCCACGCTGGCATGGCTGGCGTTGTTGGTGGTTGGCGCATTTTTTGGCGTGGACTTGTATTGGTATTACCATATGCCTTTTCGGGCGGCGGCAGTGGCGTTTTGGGTGTTTTTCATGCTGACCGTCATTTACCTGTTTGTGATGGCCATGGTGTTCCCATTGGCAGCCAGGCTGGATGTGGGCGTGAGAAAGCTGTTTTTCTTGTCTTTTATGGTCAGCATGAAGCATTTCTCGTGGACAATGCTGATGCTGGTGTGCGCCGTCTGCGTCATCGCCATAGGATTGTTTGTATTCTGGCCGGCGCTCTTGTTTAGCGCCGGGGCAATCGCCTATCTGCACGCCCAGATTCTTGTGCAGGTGCTGTTCCCCAAATATGGGTGGGGGGAAGGGTAAAGCCTTTGCGCAGAACGTGCCAAGGGTTATCAAGGCAATTGCAATGAAAAGGAAATGTGCAAAGAAAACAGAAAGGAAGGATAGATATGGAGCTTAGGACAGCGTCTTCACCAAGGGATGTGAAGCATTATACCACAGAGAGGCTGCGGGAAGAGTTTTTGATTCAGGGATTATTCCAGGAAAATGAGGTTCAGATGGTATACAGCCATATTGACCGGATTATCACCGGCGCAGCCATGCCGGTGGGCAAAGAGCTCAAGTTGACGGCTGGGGATGAGCTGCGGGCGGAGTATTTCCTGCAGAGGCGGGAAATGGGCCTGATCAATATCGGGGGGGACGGCGCAGTCTCTGTCGATGGGAAGAAATACCAAGTGTCCTTTAAGGAGGGCATGTACATTGGCATGGGCGCAAAGGACATTTCCTTTGAGAGCAAGGATGCGGCAAACCCGGCAAAATTCTACTTGAACAGCGCGCCAGCCCATGTTTCTTACCCAACCGTCTTGATTAAGCCGGAAGGAGAGCCGGGGGAAGGCGTTGTGATTGTGAAGGATGAGAATAAGGTGGAGCTTGGTTCTTTGGAGGATTCCAACCATAGGGTCATCTGCAAGTACATCCTCCCAGGGCAGGTGGAGAGCTGCCAGCTGGTCATGGGGATGACGCAGCTTAAGCCAGGCAGCGTGTGGAACACCATGCCCTGCCATACCCATGACAGGCGCATGGAGGTGTACCTCTATTTCGAGATGCCAGAGGACGCCTTGGTGATGCATTACATGGGAGAGCCGCAGCAGACCAGGCATATCGTGATGCGCAATGAGGAAGCCGTGATTTCCCCCAGCTGGTCCATCCACGCAGGATGCGGGACTCGGGCATATACCTTCATCTGGGGCATGGTAGGAGAGAATCAGGCCTTTGACGACATGGACGCCGTGGGGATGGGAGACTTGCAGTAAGAAAGCGGTGCGTGTTGATTGATTAGGAGAGAATGGCGGAAAAGAAAGGAGAACCAGGAATTATGGATGATTTTTCGAAAAAATTTTCATTGGAAGGCAAGGTGGCGCTGGTAACAGGCGCTTCTTATGGGATAGGATTCGCAATCGCAAGCGCTTATGCTAAGATGGGCGCAACCATCGTATTTAACGATATCAAGAAAGAATTGGTGGACAAAGGCTTGGCAGCCTATGAGGAAGAAGGCGTTAAGGCGCACGGCTATGTATGCGATGTGACGGACGAGGCGCAGGTGCAGGCAATGGTGGCGCAGATTGAGAAAGAAGTGGGCGTGATAGACATTCTGGTGAACAATGCGGGAATCATCAAGAGAATCCCGATGTGCGACATGAGCGCAGAAGAATTCCGACAGGTAATCGACGTGGATTTGAACGCCCCCTTTATCGTGTCAAAGGCAGTCATCCCGGGCATGAAGGAAAAAGGGCATGGGAAGATTATCAACATTTGCTCCATGATGAGCGAGCTGGGGCGGGAGACTGTCTCGGCCTATGCGGCGGCAAAAGGCGGCCTGAAGATGCTCACCAGGAATATCGCCTCCGAATATGGGGAATTCAACATCCAGTGCAATGGGATTGGGCCTGGCTATATTGCCACGCCGCAGACCGCCCCCTTGCGGGAGAGGCAGGCGGACGGCTCCCGCCATCCCTTCGACCAGTTCATCATTGCCAAGACCCCGGCTGCACGCTGGGGCGTGACGGAGGATTTGCAGGGGCCTGCCGTATTTTTGGCCTCGGAAGCGTCTGATTTTGTCAACGGCCACGTGCTGTATGTGGATGGAGGCATCCTGGCATATATTGGCAAGCAGCCATAAGCCAGCCAATGCAGGAGAGAAAAAATTAGGCAAGCGAAAGGTATGGCTAATTCGTGCGGATTATGCCAGCACGCGAACAAGACAGGAGAGAGAAATGGCAGTATTGGCGTTAAAAGTTCTGGACAAAGAGGGGAAGACGATTTGCGTAAGCCGGGGGGAGGATTTTGTCAGCCTGGCCTGCACGGCAGAATACCAGGAAGGGGATCGTATCGTGCTGGAAACTTCGGAAAAAGGCATCCATGTGGCGCTGCAGTTTGACGACGCCATGGGGGCTTCCTTCTGTTACATCACAGACCATGTGTCTTATTGGATTCCATTTGGGGAAAAGCGCATCAGCTATTCCCCCAAGGCTTTTTATGGGAATCGCCATTACCTGTATGCCCGGGTGGCAAGGGAGGACGAAGTGTCGGCCTACCGAAACCTGGCGCTCAATGTCTATGACCAGCATGGGGACACGCACTGCTACCCCCATGCTGCGGCAAATGTGGAGACCAGGGGAGAATCGGTGTTCGCAGCCCGCAATGCCATTGACGGCGTGTGCGAGAACCGTTCCCATGGGGAATGGCCCTATGAGTCCTGGGGCATCAACATGCAGGACGATGCGGAGATGACGC
>CAOKUK010000020.1 GCA_948472595.1 uncultured Eubacterium sp. | reverse complement strand
TTCCGTTTCTCTTTTGAGAAACTACACAATGTGAAACAGGCTGAAGCCTAACAATCAAATACCGCCGCATGAAATTGCTTCATGCGGCGGCTCTCTTCTGGCTTTCTTTCTAAATAGAGATTAATCTATCGGCTCTTCCGGGAATTCTTCATAACCGCTTGTGGCGATAATGTCCTCTCCCTCGAATGCAATGATTTCTAATTCTGGGGTTTCATAAACTTTCATAGAATCCACACCTCCTTTTTTGGGTTTCTAGCATAACAATCCGCTGCACCTGCCTGGCTATTTGGCCGGTATCTCTTCCTGTCCCGGAGTGTCTGGCAGCTGAAGGACCGTCACCTCCAATAGGGGGACAATCTTTGCCCCGACCTCTCCGCGGTTCAAAATTCCAGTCACCCGAATCCAGGCGCCTTCCTCGGGTTCCTCCATAACATACTTCAGGGGAATGCGGCAAGGCTCCCGTTTGTCCCCATCCACAACCGTCCTGCCAAGATAGGGCGTGCCGTCCTCCACCACATAGGCGCCCTCTATCTGATAAATCTTTCCCACATGGTCATTTGTCTCCTCCCGGAAGGAATGGAGCATAGCGATATAATCCTCATCGCCCACCACTGTGATCTCATCCTTCAGCACTTCCAGCAATTCCTCATCCGTAGCATCCGGCCCCAACAACGGCTCCATGTCCCCTATCCTGCCTTCGCTCTCCTTGGAATCGTCCTCGCCTTCTAATGCAGCCTGATTCCCCTTCGTATCCTTGCTGCCTGCGCCGCTATTTTGGCCTTCCGCACTGCTGTCCTGTGTTCCTTTGGATGTACCGTCTTCTCTTGGTCCTAAGGAATCCTGCCCGCTGCAGGCAGACAGGGCAACACTTAAGGCAGCGCATAGAACAAACGTCTGAAACTTCCTACACATTTTATCTCTCACCTTTCATTCATTTGCTGGCCGAAACAACGGAAACGATAGCTAGCGGAGCCACCCTCAAGGGACAGCATCCCTTCGGATGGCTCCAAAAATTCTTACTGCATTTGCTGCTTAACGGCCGCCGCCGAGGCTTTCGAAGCTTCCGGAAATGGTTTCGCCATATCGAATCTCAATCTTACTTGTACTCTTATTCATCACTGCTACATAAGCCCTGGCGTAAATTACCCGGGTGGTGGCAGTGCCGATATTGATTGGAAGGCGAGCGCCGATTGCTTCTGTATCCGTAATTTCCTTCATTTTCACCTTGTCCACATTACCCACGTCATCCATATCCAGGCGGCCTGGGTATCCCTCTGCTGCCGTATAATAAATGAGGCCTCTCTGCACAATCTCATATGTCTCTTCATCCACAAGCTGGGCATCTGCTATCAGACGGATAAGGTTCTTCCCACCCTCTACAACAGCTTCCATCCTGGTGGCTGCGATTACGTCCTTGGTATGGCATTCAGAACATTCCTTGTAGTCTTGGCCTTCTACTGCTGCAAATTTGTGGGCAACTTCGCCTGTTGCAGGAATCACTTCCCTGTTGCGGGTCTTTCCGCAGCCATTCTGGCACACTTCTTCGCTGTATCCATCTACGCAGCTAGGTTCTTTCACTACTTCGCGCACATATTCATGGCCTGTTGCAGGGATATCCTCTGCCTCTTTGAATGTCTTGCCGCAGGTCGGGCAAACTTCCTTATTTGTCTTACCAGCCTTTTCGCAGGTAGCAGGATATGCGCCAAATTTCTCTGGCTCTACGCCATCCTTGCAGGTGTCACAGTATACAAAGCCTTCTGTTGCCTCGCTATCGTCCATCATGGTGGCATCACATTCTGTACAGCTTACTACTTTAAAGCCGCCATGCGTTGTTGTGGTTGGATTCTCTGTATCCCAATTATGGACTTCTTCTGTCTTGGTATGTGCAGGGTTGTACTCGCATGTAAATGTAACTTCTCCGCAAGTCACCTCTTCCTGCCCTTCATCCCTTACCCATCTATGGGCTTCATCGCCTTCTGCAGGCTTGCTGCCGATAAATACCTTTTCTTTTTCGCCGCATCCATTCTTACAGGTTCTTTCTTTTCTGGATGGATCGGTGCAGTTTGCTCCCTGCACTACCCAATCTCCTGAGAAATCATGACCCAATTCAGGCACAGTTAAGGCAATCTCATTGCCGCATCCTTCTGTCGTGCACTTATAAGTCCTTGCGCCTGTCTCCTTACACTTTGCTTCCTTATCTACGGTGTAATCTGTTCCTACTGTAAGCTCAGCATCTTTCTTCACGTACACCGTATTGCCTTCTGCATCTGTCAACGCAAGGCCGTTTTCTTCATCGCTTGCATAGGTATGTCCGGACGGCTTAGAGCCCTCCACGACTGTAGGAGTCGTGCCTGGCTGAGCCTGATTGCACCACTTGCAGAATTTTCCTGTCTTCTCTGGTTCTACGCAAGTTGCAGGAATATTCTTTTCCACATAGATGTGCTCTTTGGCAGTCTCAGGCATTGGATCCACCTTCTCTTTGCCACATTTAGTTCCCTTGTCATCAATAACCCTTTGGCAGGTATATGTAATCGTTCCCGGCTGGCATTCTACCTTATTTGAAGCAGCCACGCCGTCATCAAACTGATGCCCAAGCTTCTCTATCTTGCCTTCGTAAGTATGGCCTTCTGTGCCTGCTTGACAATCCATACAAGTATAGATTGCAATCCCGTCATTTTCACAGTCTGCTTTCTTGGTAACCTTCAGATAGGTATTATCTGTCGTGTTATTCTTCACATACTCATCTGCCGGAATCAGATGCCCTTCTTCATCTGTATAGCTGTGATGTGCATTCAATGTACGGTTCTCCGTATCGTGGCACAATGTACACTCATACAAAGCAATTCCATTCCTAGTACAGGTAGGCTCTGTGAAGACAGCCTTTAATTTAAATTCATGGCCATTCCTCTTCCACAAATCCATAGCTGTAATCTCTTCATCTGTAAATACCTCTGTAACATCTTTAATTTCATAGTAATCACAGCCCTCGGTCTGGCACGTCTCTTTAATCTTACCATTTTCCTTACAGGTTGGAGCTATAATCCCATCCTGCGCATCAATATCCATCTCATGAGGTTTTTTAGGAATGATGATCACATGTTCCTCTCCACAAGTAGTACAAGTATAAGTAAGAGTGCCCTCTTCCATACATGTAGCAGGAACTTCAGCCGGCTTTCCTGCACTCTCATTGATTACAATGTTGCCATCCTTATCTTTGACTACCTCTCCATCCTCGCCAATGACCTCATAGCTATGTCCAAGCTTTGGCGCAACTATCTTAGCATCTGATGTTGCATCACCGCATTCGGTACAGAATGTTGCCTGCATAGCAGGTTCTGTACAAGTTGCGTCCTTTAAGTCTGCAATATCTGCCGGCTTATGCGGCTTTGCAGGAATATCCACTGAGTAAGAATGGCCACAACCATTCTGGCATGTATAAATAACCTTACCGTCATGACATACAAAATCCTGCTCTAATACACCATCATCATCGCCACTTTCATAATTCTCATAAGATGTCACAACATCACCATAATCATGGCCAATGGCTGGGATTACAATGTCAGTCCTACGGGTATCGCATTTTGTACAAGTGCAATACGCAATGCCTGTCTCTGTACAGGTAGGATCCTTATATATCACAAGCTTGTTTTTCTCGACTGCTTCCGCTTCAAATCCCGCTTTCAGGTTATGGTTCTCATCCTCAAATTCATGTCGGGCAGGAACTTCGCGCGTATCTACTTCCCCACATCTGTCGCAGGTAAATGTGCTAACGCCGTCTTGGGTACAGCTTCCTTCTATCTCTACCTTTTCACTGCCCCAAACATGCCCAAGCTGATAAGCCCCTGCATCCTTGGCTGCTGCAATGGCAGCTTCCATATTTCCATCATTTTCTGCCAGGAACAACTCCAAAGCATCAATCTCTTCACCCATCACCTCATTGCAATGCTTGCAGCGCATGACATATTTCGCATTTTCAGTACAGGTTGGAGGAATAAAGTCTGCAATCTCTTTCTCTTCATGGGAGCCGCGCGCTTTCACCACTACTGTATACTCAAAGCCGCATCCCTTTCTAGTTTCACTTCCAACTGTTGTATCTACACATTTGTAAACCTTATAGCCATCTTCCAAACAGGTTGCCGGTTTTTCCTCAATAGGAAGCACTTTGCTGGATATTTCATAGATGCCATCGCTAATGTCTTCTTTTACTACAACGCCCAAAGCCGTAGTTGCTTCAAACGAATGTCCTATACGTCTTCTCCCATTTTCCCCAGTAATTGGAACAGGCTTGGCACCCGGCTCCACTTCTTTACACACACTGCAAGTCTTTATCGTAGACCTTGGGGTCGTGCATGTCTCTGCAACTACTGTATCAACATAATTATGCTTCCCTGTAGGCTGAATGACTTCTTCATAAGCATAATCACAGTCATCACATTTCCACACATTTTTTCCAGGTGTCCCGCCACATTTGGCTGGAACCGTTTCATCTGGAGTAGGCTTCACTTCCGGCCAGCCTTCCTCACGTTCAAATGAATGCTTCAATGGAGCTGTCGTCACGTTCTGGGTATTCCCACACCCTTGCACGGTACACTTATAAGTCACCAATCCAGAGGATGTGCAGGTGGCTTCCGCCCTTACAAAATAATCCACATTTGCCTTTAAATTATCAGCTACTACGATTTCCCCATTTTCTCCCAAAACAGGATTCTTGGTTGCATCATCAATCTTCTGGTAGCTATGGCGAGGCTTAAGGGTCACGAAACTGCTGTCTTTCTTGCACTGGCAGGTTCTCTTCCCCATTCCGCTGGTGGTGCAGGTCGCAGCCCTTACAACCGTCACGGTGTATGCCACATGGTTGTCCCCATCGCACTTTGTCGGGTCTTTTTCCGGCTCTTCCGGATTTGCATCCCCAGAATCTGCCTGGGGCGCAGCCTCTGCTGCCTGTCCGGCAAATACTTCCTCCTGTACGTCTTCCCCTACAGAAACCCCTTCTGCTTCTGCAGGCTCTTCTGCCTCTGCTTCCGGCTCCTCTGCTTCCCCTGCCTCTGTCCCTTCCACTTCCTGGCATACGGTGCAGACGCCATCTTCAAATACATGGCCATCCTCTGCGCATGCATCCTCTGCGGCGGCCTCCTGCAAGCCTTCGTCATGCTGATGTGCGTCTGCAGCCGCATCAGCATCGGCTTCCACCTGCGCCTCTTCGCTGCCCGGGGCAACATCCGCTGCGAAGTTTATGGTGTTCACAGACAGAACCATGCTTAAGGACAGCACGACGCTTAAGAAACGTTTCAACTTTTTTGAGCTCATAAAATTTGAAATCTCCTTTCTCTTTGAGATGTTTTGCGGCGAGGGGCGAGCCTTGAATGCCGGGCTGCAAACCGGCTCCCCAGCTGCAATGGGGCCTGGCCTTTGGCAGGCTTCCCTTGGGGGCGGCGCTGTCCCATGGCGTCCTGGCTGTCCCTCATGGATTCTGCAATCATCCACGAAGCTTTCTTTGCGGGCATCTTTCCCGCTCCGAGAAGGACCCGGATGCTTTCCAAATACTACGAAAGGCCCCTTATCGAGCCCTTTCCCCATACGGAGTCCATTCCCATCGGCTAATAAATAAGCCATGCCATGGAACCAGTTCCCTCCTTCCCCTCCGCACTGCTACTTGTCCGCCTGCCCTGCCCCTGCCGCAGCTTTGCTGCGCTACGCAGCAAATACATAGGGACAATCCATTGCTTATCCCCCTGTATTTGCTGTGTAAGCCGCACGCACCTTCCAAATTTAGAGCGCAAAAAGACCAATTGTGCAATATGCACATGGATTTTTGAACAAATTATAAACCTATATCCACTTTTTTGCAAAGATTTTCCAATTTTTTTGTGCAATTTTGCCAAAATATAATTTGGAGCATGCTCCAGCAATTCCATTTGCTGCGTTAGTTTTTCTAGCCGTAGCCACTGCTACGCCATCGAAAATCTGCCTTGCAGATGAACGGATATCCTGCGTAGTTCTGACAAATATCAATTAGCATTATCCGCCCACCCTATGCATATATTATTCTGGCGGCTACGGCGGCCAGCTCAAAATCAAAAACCTTGCGGGAATATACCATTGTGGGAAAGGAAGAAAGACACATGCACATCGCAGACCTGCATTGTGATACCATTTCACGCATTTACCAAAAAAAGCAACTGGGAGAAAGCGCAGACTTGCGCAGCAACCCATTCCATGTGGATTTGGAAAAAATGAAGCGCTCCGGATATCTGCTCCAAAATTTTGCCGTTTTCGTGGACGTCCAAAAGACAGAGTCCCCCTTTGCAGACTGCCAGGGGCAAATAGCCCTGTTCCAAGAGGAAATGGCTAAAAATAAAGACGCCATTTCCCCCGCCGCCTCTTATATGGAAATCCTTGAGAACCAACGGGAAGGGAAAATGTCAGCCCTGTTGTCCTTAGAAGAAGGAGAATTGTGCCAGGGCAGCCTAAAGCAGCTAGAGAAATTTTACAGCCTGGGTGTACGGATGATGACATTCACCTGGAATTACCCCAACAGCCTGGGTAACCCTACTTATCCGAATACAGATGAGGAACAGGGCAAACATCATATTTCCCCTGCCTATCCCAACACAGGCAGCGGAGGCCTCACCCCTCTTGGGATTGAATTTTTAGGGGAAATGGAACGCCTTGGCCTCATCCCGGATGTGTCCCACTTATCTGACGCCGGCATAGAAGATGTGTGCCGCCTTGCCAAAAAGCCCTTCTGCGCCAGCCATTCCAACGCCCGTTCCCTCTGCGCCCATCCGAGGAACCTGCCAGATAGGCTTATCCGCAGCATAGGGGCCCACGGGGGCATGATAGGCGCAAATTATTATGGGGAGTTCCTCTCCCCACAGCCCGACAGCCTGGGGCGGTATGGCAGCCATGCATCCCAAATCGCAAGCCATATTCGGCATATTTCCAATGTGGGCGGCATATCCTGTATAGGCCTTGGCTCGGATTTTGACGGGTTTGAGGGAGCTTCAGAGATAGAAGACTGCAGCCGCCTGTCTTTACTGGCGCAGGCGCTGCACAAAATTGGGTTCCATGAAAGCGAGATAGAACGGATTTTTTATAAGAATGTCTTAGAATTTTACCGAGAGCTTCTGTGAGCCATTTACCGCTAACAAATCCATTATATCAGGAAAGAATGAGGTATTTTATGCAAACAGCAATTGTTACAGTCCCCAAGGCCGCGCTTTATGAATCAGCTCAGGCAGACAGCGTCTGCGATGAGCTGCTGTCTGGCTGGGTTGTGGACATTCGGCAGTCTTGGGGGAATTTTCAGGAAATCACTACCCGGTATGGGTACAGCGGATGGGTGAACGCATCCGCCCTGCGCCCCTTGCCTTTGGTGGAATGCTGCTTCTGGGAAGGCGAGAACTCTTTGCCTTCAGCGCTCATCCAACATGGCATGATAGACGTGCTGGAATGCCCAAGCGTGCAGGCAAAAGCCCTAACCACGCTATTCATGGGAAGCACTGTCCTCCCCTTGGAAGAGCCAAAGGATGGCTGGCAGAAAATCCAGATGGCGGACGGCCGTTATGGGTATGTGCCCGCCTGTGCGCTCATGCCCCCGCCAGAATCCCCCCAGCATTTCGAAAGCCCATGCCCCCTATCAGAGCAGCCAAAGCTTCCTGAGACCCTGCGCCCCGCCATCCTTGGCTATGCGCATTCCTTCCTGGGGACGCCTTACCGTTGGGGCGGCAAGACCAAGGAAGGCATTGACTGCTCCGGCCTTACTTTTATGAGCTATTACATGTGCGGCATACTCATTTACCGGGACGCCTCCCTTGTAGAGGGATATCCTGTCCACGCCATCCCGCTTTCCAAGATTCAGCCTGCAGACCTGCTCTATTTCCCCTCCCATATTGCCCTGTACCTGGGAAATGGGAAATACATCCATTCTACCGGGCACATGGATGACTTCCGGTGCAGGATTAACAGCCTGAACCCCAAAGATGCGGATTACCGGGCAGACCTAGCCGGCTGCCTAAAAGGGGCTGGGAGCGTCTTTTAAGGGGCAGGCCTTTAGACAGCATGAAAAAGGCTGCATGGATATGAAATCATCTCATGCAGCCTTTCAAGCTATGTTGTCCACGGGACTTTACCTCATTCTTTCCGAAATCTCCATTCTTTTCCTTAGAAATTTTGCCACCTCTGGATAACCGTATCTATTCATTTCGACATATCTTTGAATATGATACATTCTCTCATCATGATTTCTAATCCAGGGCTTCTGATAGAAAATCCTTTTGATTTCTAATCTTTCCTAAAATCCCATCTGCCTTTGAATCCAACATCTACAACCCACGCAGCCAAAATCCTGTTCGAGGAGATTGAACTTCCACCATTTTCTTGGCGCATCTTCCCATTCCGAAAATATAAGCTCGGATACTGCCAGCCTGGACACGCTTGCGTCCGCTCTCTCCAGAAAATTTTCTTCCCCTGCCGCTTGGAAGACCCTTCCTCATGTTCTCTGGATTTGAAAATGCAACTTCAGACTCTAGTCCAATTCCCTAAAACCATAATCGCTTTTTCGAAGCCAGATGCTATAATTCTGAGCGCTTCCTCCCGCCAAGATACTATGAACCTTCCTTTGATTCCAAATATTCCCAAATCGCTTCCGGGCATCATGACGCTGGATGTAACCTTATTATATTTTCCCATTCCGAAAATTCACTTCTGAAATATGACATCTGTTAAATTGTCCTGTCTCAGAAATCTAACTTTCGTGCCTTGCTTCTGTGGAGCCTCTGTTAGATGGAACTTCTAAGCTTTTCTTGTACCTCTGTTCTTGCTAGAGGGAATGTTGATTTAAGTTTTTGGCGGTCCGTACCTCCCTTTCTCAGATTATGGGGTAATTCGTTCGTTTGCCTTTGGTCTGTACCTCCTGTTCTTTTTGATGTATTCATTATATCTCACAAAAAATGAAATGTCAACAATATTTTTGATTTTTTATTATTAAACGTACTTATAGCTGATATATTATATATAAGCATCTGAATATTCTGAAAATACAGCCCACACTTTATTGCCCAGCCCGCCAAAGCATCACAAATACCTGTCACATTTCCGCTTTTGATGCATAAGATAAAACAAGAAATATTTTGGGAGAATTGTTTATGCTTAATTATTTATGGGGATTTATGATTGTCATCGGCATCCTCTATGCCGCCTTCACCGGGAACCTCCAGGCAGTCACGGAGGCTGCGCTGGATTCCTCCAAGGAGGCGGTAGCCCTGTGCATCACCATGCTGGGCGTCATGTCCCTCTGGGTGGGGCTGATGCGGATTGCAGAAAACTGCGGCATTATTTCCGGCGCAGCTCGGGTGCTGAACCCACTGCTCCGCTTCATGTTCCCTGACATACCCAGGGGACATAAGGCAAATGAGTACATTTCCACGAATATAATCGCCAACGTCTTCGGCCTGGGCTGGGCCGCCACGCCTGCGGGCTTAAAGGCCATGGAGGAGATGGGCAAGCTGAATGGCTACAGCAAGACGGCCAGCAAAGATATGTGCACGTTCTTAATCCTCAACGTCTCCTCCTTCCAGCTTATCCCAGTGAGCATGATTGCCTACCGCAGCCAGTACGGCTCCGCAAACCCTTCCGCCATCTTAGGGCCTGCCATGATTGCCACGTTCCTTTCCACATTGGCTGGCATTGTATTTGCCAAGGCGATGTACCTGCTCCCAGGGGAGCCCAAACGCCCTACATATAAAAAAGGAAACGGGGGATTTTTGCTATGAAAATCCTTCTTTTCCTATCAGACAGCATGATACCGCTATTGATTTTTTCCATTGTGGGCTATGGGCTGTTATGCCGCGCCCATGTATATGATGATTTCATCAAAGGGGCAAAGGATGGATTCCAGACGGTGATTGGCATCCTGCCTACCTTAGTCGGGCTGATGGTGGGGGTCGGGGTGCTGCGAGCCTCGGGATTCCTTGATTTGCTTGCGTCGCTGCTGGGCGCCTTCACAGAGCCCCTGCATTTCCCGGCGGAGCTGGTTCCTGTCTCGATTGTGAAAATGTTCTCGTCCTCGGCAGCCACCGGCCTGGTGCTGGACATCTTCAAGAAATATGGGCCGGATTCTTATTTTGGGACGATTACTTCCCTGATGATGAGCTGCACGGAAACGATTTTCTATACCATGAGCATTTACTTCATGACAGCCAAGGTGCAGAAAACTCGCTACACCTTGGCGGGCGCTTTGGTGGCGACGCTTGTGGGGACGGTGGCAAGCGTAGTTTTAGCGCAGCTGATGTGAGCTGTCCCCCTAATCTATAATCAACGCCAAAGCTTTTTGTGCTTTGGCGTTGGCGTTGGCAGCGCCGATTTTTGCTGCGTTTTAACGCAGAATTTCCCTACAAAAATCGCACATATCCCCCAGAGGGTCTACTATAAATACCGCTTCAGTTGGGGCATCCAGTCCCCAAAAAATATCTCGTCCTTCAAGATGCCCTGGAAAATAGGGGAGAAAAATTCGGCCAGAAGCGCTATGGCCTCCTCCCATTTGGGATACCCTTCTGCGCTGCCTTCATGCAGAGCCTGCCACTTTCCCACCATGGGGGCATAGGCCTCATAGCCCTTAATCCGTTCCAGCCGGTTGCGCAGAAAGGGGATTGGCTGCTCTGTGAGCAGGCGGCGCAGGCTGTCCCAGACCTTTCGCCCGTTCACTGCCTTTTGTGACAGGATATCATAGATCTCTTGGTACCAGAGCAGGTCGTCCAGCCATTCCAAGTCATTTATCACCCGATAAAAGCTGCGAGCCAAATATTCTTCGTCATTAAATTTACAATAGGTGATGGCGTCTTTCGAAGAGCCCCCCTCTATTAAGGCTGCTTCCTGCGGGTAGCCGCTCTGCCCCTGGTATGGGACAAGCTCCAGCTGGATAGGTATCCGGTAAGGCTTTTTATGGATTTCCAAAAAGGCCTTAGGGCTTTCCTGGAACCGTTCCTTTTTGGGGCAGGCCATCACCTTTAGAGGCTCGCTTTCTCCTGTCTTGGGATTGGCAAAGAGGGCTTCTAAGGGAAACAGCGCCACCAATTCCTCCAATATGGCCTCCGCCTGCTCTTTTGGGGCGAAAAAAATGAGGCGGTTCACAAGCCTCCTGCCGTATTCCTCCGGGCGCAGGAGATGGTCATTCCGAATCAGCAGGCGTTCCCTTAAAGGCGACTGGCCAATCCCCCGAAGGGCCGCCCTGCCGCCGCAGCCTGCAATCAGATATAATTCTGGCGCCTGATCTTCCTTGCCTCGCATCGTATTTTGCCCCCTATCTTTCTATTGCTTTACAGCCATTCATGCTAAATTCAGTCCGAACGTCCTGCCTCTATTATATTCTTATCTAATTTTCATGTCAATGATGCAATCTTTTTTCCATCACACAAAGCCTTTACAAATAAACTGGAATCGTGTAAACTGTTTCTATTGTAAGGATATTGCGTTGCTTTTTGCAGAGAACGGAGGAAATCATGGAAACACAAGAGAATAAGATGGGCGTCATGCCTGTCGGAAAATTGTTAATTAGCATGTCGCTGCCCATGATGATATCTATGCTGGTACAGGCATTGTACAATATCGTGGACAGCATTTTTGTGGCGCAGGTAGGGGAATATGCCGTGCGAGCGGTATCTTTGGCTTTCCCTGCGCAGACTCTGATGATTGCGGTGGCCGTTGGAAGCGCCGTGGGCATCAACGCCCTGCTTTCTAGAACCTTGGGGGAGCAGGATTTTGACAAAGCCAATGAAGTGGCTGTCAACGGCGTCTTTGTGGCCTTGGTTTGTTTCATGCTGACAGCCCTGGTGGGTTGGCTGGCCGCAGAGCCCTTTATGAACAGCCAGACGGACATCGCACAGGTAAGAGAGTACGGCGTCAGCTATATGGTAATTTGCTGCACCTGCTCCATTGGGATTTTCATGCAGACTGCCTTTGAGCGGCTCCTACAGTCCACGGGAAAGACCTTCTACACGATGATTACCCAAGGCACGGGCGCTATCATCAATATCGTCCTAGATCCCATCTTAATTTTCGGGCTGTTTGGGGCGCCCCGACTGGAAGCGGCAGGCGCCGCTATCGCTACGGTTTGCGGGCAGATGGTGGCCGCAGTCTTGGCTGTCCTCTTCAACCTGAGATACAACCATGAAATCAAGCTGAAATTCCGGGGATTCCGCCCGAATTTCCGGCTGATTGGGCAGATTTATACGGTGGGCGCGCCTTCCATTGTGGTACAGGCCATCGGTTCTGTCATGACCTACGGCATGAACGTAATCCTTTCTGCCTATGGAGTGGCGCAGACGGTGTTCGGCCTTTATTTCAAGCTGCAGAGTTTTATTTTTATGCCCATCTTTGGCCTGAACAATGGGATGGTGCCGATTATCGCCTACAATTATGGAGCCAGGAAGCAAAAGAGGGTAGTCCAGACCATCAAGACCTCCATTTTCTTTGCCGTGGGGATTATGATGGCAGGGCTTGCCATCATGGAGCTGCTCCCAGCGCAGCTCTTAAGCCTGTTCAACGCCACGGAAGAGCTGCTGGCCATCGGCGTGCCCGCCCTGCGCACCATCTGCCTAAGCTTCCTGTTCGCCGGCTACTGCATCGTGGTAGGAAGCGCCTTCCAGGCATTGGGAAACGGCGTCTACAGCATGCTGGTGTCCGTGGCCAGGCAGCTGGTGGTGCTGCTCCCCGTGGCTTACCTGCTCTCCCTTACAGGGAATGTGGCCAATATCTGGTGGGCCTTCCCCATTGCAGAAATCATGTCCGTGGCCATGAGCACTTATTTCCTGCGGCGGATTTACAAAGAGGTCATCTGCCACATCGGGGAAGGCCGCTAATGCTTTTTCCGCCAATGGCGCTTGAACTTCAAATCCTTGAGGGTGGACTTCTGCTGCTTCCTGACGGAGCGCTTATACCGAATTAAATAGAAATTATCCGCAATATAATATATGGCAAATCCAAGGCCCACCAGCAAGATGGCTCCTAAGACGCCTAGGAGCAGGTGCTTAATTTTAACATTGAACACCTCATTGTCCAGCCAGGTGGGCGCTTTCGATTCTGCGCCTTCTTCCTTGCTGGCGTCTCCTCCGCTTTCCTGGGCATTTTCCTGGCTGGCCTCCCTGCCGCTATCTGCCGCCTTTTCCCCCGAAGCGTCAGTCTGAGGATTTTCTGCCGGTTCTCCATCTTTCGTTTCCCAGAAATCATATTCTGGGGCTTTCGCCCCCGTCACTTCAATATCAGTCTCTCCTACGGCTTGGCCTGCATAAGAATATTGAATTTTCCCAATGACGTCATCTGCGCCCTCTGTCTCTATGATTTCGGACGTGGCGTCCTCAAAGTCGGCAGCCTTGGGGAGCACCAGACAGCCTTCCTTGCTCAGCCCCACAAAGGAATCCTCCCCTTCAAAAATCTTGCTCTCTATCATGTCCTGGCTATAGCTTTCCTCGTTTTCCGCAATGTTCCACAGGCGGAAGCTCTCAAAGCAATAGTCAAACAGGGCTCTGGTATCCAAGTAGTGGTTGGGAGCGGCCTCATGCATCACCACGCAAATCAGCGTCATCCCGTCCTTTTCCGCAAAAGTGACCAGGGTACTCCCTGCCACGCTGGTATAGCCCGTCTTTCCGCCAATGCAATATTCATAGAGGTACTGCTCGTCCCCCTGATAGTTGTTCAGCATCTTGTGGTGGTTTGACAGGTATGTCTCCTCCTGATGCTTATTGGTAGGGGGAATGGTGTAGCGCTTTGTATTCACAATCCTGCGGAAGGTGTCGTTGGCCAAGGCTTCCTTGCAGATTAAGGCCATGTCATAGGCGCATGTCCAATGCTCCTCATCGGGCAGCCCATGGGGGTTGTTGAAATGGGTGTCCTTGCAGCCCAGCTTCTTGGCCTTTTTATTCATCATCCGGATAAATCTGTCATAATCCTTCCCGGTGTGCTCTGCAATGGCATAGGCGCACTCATTGGCCGACTCCAGCATTAAGCCATAGAGGCATTCCTCCATGGTCATGACTTCCCCCACGTCCCGGGCAATGCCAGATCCCTCCGTCTTAAACACGGCGTCTTGGGAAAATGTGACGTCCTCGCCCAGGCCGCTGTTTTCCGTGGCAAGGAGGGCTGTCATCACCTTGGTGATGCTTGCGGGGTAGAAATGTTGATGGGAATTCTTTTCATATAAAACGGTTCCTGTGGATGCCTCCATTACAATGGCGGATTCCCCGGCAATCTGGGGTCCCTCCGGCCAAGTCTCTTTCGCCCGGACAGTAACCGCTCCCATCGAAAAAAGAAATATTGCGGCTAGCAGCAGGCACATCCATGCTCTCATCCTTCTCATAAGAATTTCTCCCTTGTACGTATTTTTCCGCTTTTGCAGCTGCGCATTACTTCACAGCCACATGCGTTTCGCAAAATATATCAAAACTTTTACAAAACTGTTACAGATTCATTATACCATATCCTGCTCTTTAAAGCAACTTTTGACAGTTTTCTGCAAAATATTTTTTCCCCCGCAAAGCTTAAGAAAATTGCCCCGAATTGCCGCTATGAGCGATTGCCATTCTCAAGCCAGGAATACGCCAAACTGCTTGTGGATACCTTCTATTTATGGTAAAATACTTTAGGGCGGCGGTTTTGCAGCCGCCTTTTGGGCAAATGGCAAGGAGGTATCTATGAGATTACGAAATATTCCCGGCTCCCGGGAGGCAATCGCCGCAAGCAGCTGGTGCATCCAGGAGCCGGAGGAGGCCAAAGGAGGCTGGAAGGGAATCTTCGGTAATGAGAACCCCATCCACATTGAGATTGGCATGGGGAAAGGCCAGTTCCTCATGCGTCTGGCCAAAGCGAATCCCCATATCAATTACGTGGGGATTGAGAAATATTCCAGCGTCCTGCTGCGAGCCCTGCAGAAAATGGAGGAAAGCCCCATAGAGAACATCCGTTTCATCCGCATGGACGCCGAAGACCTCTGCCAAGTGTTTGGAGAGGGCGAAGTAAGCAGGATTTACCTGAATTTCTCCGACCCTTGGCCCAAGGACCGCCATGCCAAGAGAAGGCTGACTTCCCGGCAATTTTTCTCCCGCTACCAGGCGATTCTGGACAGAGGCGGAGCCGTGGAGTTTAAGACGGACAATGCCGGGCTGTTTGATTTTTCCTTGGAGGAGGTGGGGGCGGCCGGATGGAAGCTTGATGGCTTTACCCGGGACCTGCACCATGACGCAGCCATGGGGAAGGGGAACGTCATGACAGAATATGAAGAGCGGTTCTCCGCGATGGGGAACCCCATCCATAAGCTCATTGCGTCGCGGTAATAATATGGGCGGAAAGGGGGAATGGCTATGGATGGCAGGAAATTAGTTGCGCCAATTGTGATTACAGTGCTCATGGTGGCGGTTTTGGCAGCTTATCTATTTATTTGGGGCATTATGCCTATCCCCATCTTGCTAAAAATAGGCTTGCTGCTCGTGTGCATCGGGCTGATTGGCGTGTCTGCCTACAATTTATGTGAAAGAATTGAAGAGATAAGGAGCGGTGAAGAGGATGATCTTAGTAAATACTGATTATATTTCCGGAAGGGAGCTTGAGATGCTGGGCCTTGTGAAGGGCAGCACCATCCAGTCCAAGAATATTGGGCGGGATATCTCCCAAAGCTTTAAGACTATCGTGGGCGGGGAATTGAAGGCCTACAATGAAATGATGAACGATGCAAGGGCGCTTGCCACGAAACGCATGGTAGGGGAGGCAGAGGCACTGGGGGCTGACGCAATCGTGAACGTACGTTACGCCTCCTCCGCCATCATGCAGGGGGCAGCCGAAGTGATTGCCTACGGAACCGCAGTGAGGTTCCAAAGCTAAAGGCAAAGCAGAAGCAATAAGGGAGCCGCCATTCCCAAAGGTTCATGGGAAGGGCGGCTCCCTTAAAAATGCGAATGATTTTATTGCGGCACCAAACAATCGCCATTTATTTTATCTCCGTCACCTTTGCCGGAGATTCCCCTTCTATATAAGTGAAGCGGATGGTGTCCCCTGTGTTATAGCGGATGATATCCAACAGGTCTGTATTGGATAAGTCCACGTCGAATATTGCCTCCTTCCCTTCCAGAGCAAAATAAATGTGGGAGGTTCCCTCAATATTGACAGGCATCAGGTTCTCAATCTTGCCGGAAACCGCCTGGTTGTCCTGGGCCGCGCCCCCATTAATCCCATTGTTGCGCAGCAGCTGGCTGTAGGCCTTCTCGCAGTCCCGGATGGTGTCTCCAGTGGCCACCCACTGGTACTTCTGGATATTTACCATGGCGTACATCTTCACCAGGCCTGCATCGTCTTTCAGCGCCATAAAATAGGTGGGCTCCCCGGCAATATTCAAAAGCAGGGGGAACGTTGCGTTATAGCCTAGGTTCTGCACCTGCCCTTCTGCAGAGGACATGGCCGACTCTTCTGTTGCGCCCTCGATTTTGTAGAAACGGGTCTCCATGGTGCGCTGGTTCATCAGCACAAAGCCCACATTGGACTGGTCGCCGCTGACGCTGGTGACGCCGGAATACACCCATACATCGTCGTCCAAGGCGATATAGTTGTAACCATTCGTTGTCATAAGGCAGTCCTTCTGCCCCAGGACGCTGTTGAAATAGCCGTGCTTTAAAGTCCCGTTGTAATCATAAAGATTCATAAGCAGCTCCGCCTGGTAAACCTTATCTACCCATTGGGGCACATCCTGGATGTCATAATCCGCGCATTCCCCTGTAATGGCGTTGCAAATCACCACATTGCCTACCGTCACGCCGCCGAACAGGCCGATATTGAATTTCTTCACAGGGCAAATCCAAAACGGGGTGCCCTCATCGTCAATCTCAAAGAATATCTGCTCCGTGAAAATATAAGTAGGATAGCGGAAGCGCAGATGGCGGTAAATATTGCGGTTTAAATATTCCCCTTTGGAATATTTGATGGAATCCTTAAGCTTCACGCATTCCGTATCCTGGGTCGCCATGTCAATTTTGATGTAAGCAGGGATGCCGTCCTTCTGGTTCGTCAGCCATTTAATGCCGCTGGCATAGACCAACGGGGATACCCGGACAGGCCGGTTGTTCACATTGATTTGGCTGTAATCGTTGGACACCTCAAATTGGGACACCATGTCCACCATGCTCCCCATCTTGCGGTCGCCCAAAAGAGCGGCAGAGTCCTTGTCCAGGATAGGGATGGTGGAAAAATCCACCTGGGAAATGTCTGTGGAAAATTCACGCTCCTCTATAGACATAAGCCGCTGGTACTTCTTGGCATTCACGATAGGGGAAGAGGCAATGGAGCCTACCAGCAGAATGAGAAGCAGCACGCCGGCAAGGGCAAAGCCTATTTTGGTAACTATGCCTGCGCTTATCCCCACCTGGATATGGCCTGGCTTCAGCTCAATGCTCTCCCTCTCCCGAAAGGCCTTCCGCAGGAAGGAAAGGACGCTTAACGCCAAGACGGCGCCGATAATAAACCACCAGGTGCCAATCGAATGCAGGTTAAAGGCCGGAATCGTAATGTAGTAATAGAGAAAGGCCGCAAACAGCAGCAACAATCCTAAGACCACTCGCTTTATTGTTTTCTTCATATGCTTTTTCCTCGTTTCCTGTATTATTTCAATGGTACAATTTTACTCTTTTCCTTACTTACTGTCAAGCAAAGCCTTGTATATTAAGCTATTTTAATAGGTGAACAAAAATTTATTAAAAAAAATTAAAAAAGTACTTGCATTTTCCAAAGTTATGTTATATAATACTTTTTGTCGTAAGGACATAGGAATTGCGCCTCTAGCTCAGTTGGAAGAGCACCTGACTCTTAATCAGGGTGTCCAGGGTTCGAG